>JAUVVS010000014.1 GCA_030604545.1 Deltaproteobacteria bacterium
ACAGCCGGTGCAAAACAGTAAGAAATAAAGCCCTTTCTACAGAAAAAGTAAATCCCCGGCCTTGCAATTGTTCTTTGATTACCGATTTAATACCGGACTCTTCCCATAATCGCTCAAAAATCAATGAAGGACCGATTTTATAATTTTGCGCTTTCGGATCGCTTTTACCGCTCAGAACCATCAGTACTTTATCAGAGTATTTTGCCAGTGAACGAACGAGTCTTTCAATCTCGCCTTTATCATTCAGTCGATCCATTCGGCCAATGGTAGCAATAACTCGTTGTTTTACTTTTTTCCCTTCCCGGATGGATTGGCAGATTTGAAGGTACTCGTATTTTCCGGATTTCTTTATTCTTGTATACATAGGCTACCTCAAAATATGAGACAGCACTAATATACAAACTAAAACCAACTAAACAAAGCATAAACACTGTATTCTGTGGCACTACATATTTTACAATTATTGAAATCTATATGGGCTAAGTTGTTGTTTTTATTGAATTGAATTAAAATGAACCGCCATTCACTGTAAAAGAAAAGTCTAACTCAGGTCAGTTATGGACAAGTCCATTCGCGATCATTCCTAAATTAAATTGTGCTTAAAAGCACAATCATTTTATATGAGGCTATGATCATGGACAGATCCCGAACCTGCTACGCATTGATTGGACAGGCTGCACGGGTCTTAAATATAATGACTAACTTTTCCAAAAGTCTGCGCCTTGCTGAGCCCGGTAACTAACTGGTTCCACCAACAGGTGAGAAACCATCCCTTTGAATGGGACAGTAAAGGTTCACGTTAATATTTCCGGAGCATTGACTCCTAATACATGTTTGGTCGCAGACATTTGCATATCGTCTGAGAAACCGTTATAGAAATCCAAGCCAGACTGCCGGTAAATGTTAGTCAAAGAACGAAATCACGAAAAATATATTTTTTCGCATTGGAATACTATTTTTTCTTGACTTTAAAGGACAAATACATGTTAGCTGACTCCCAATCAATAATCAACTGCGCCGGAGCCCCAAACGCCACCTACTCAATATATCGGATGTGGATCTTCTCGATCTTACCGTTGAACCTGAATGGTGCTCTATCAGAATAATCCAGTGCCACCGGCGAACCCAGATCCACTCCTACATCAAAGGTCTCAGATCCGGTAAAGATGGCGGGGACTGACCGTTCAATACGCCCCTGGCCAACCTGTTTCCCGTTAACCTTTAAGGTGACGGTCGCTGGAGCAAGGCGTTCTTTGGTGTCATACCTGGTTTCTACTTCGATTTTCACCTTTCCGGTTGGGATTGCCGATTCAGAAGCAATTTTATAGCGGTTCAGTGTCATGGCGTTGTATTCGGCTTTCAGGAATCCCTTGTCCATATAGACGGTGAAGCCTGCCGAAATGCCACCCACAGCAAAAAACACTCCTTCGGCATCCTTTTCGATCTCAGCGTCAATCACGGCCATCGTAGAGCGTCCGCTCTGAAATTTGGGTGCCATCGCTTCAGGAATTCGATCCTGCCCCTCATAAAATGTCCATTCCGTTAGTGGTGATGAAGGCAGTTCACTGGGGCTGAAAACCACCGTATAAAATGATCCCCCAACGGGATATACATGGTTATCTGTCGCTTCTTTATCAAACAATTCCTTTAATTCAGCCAATTTCTCCGGGTTCTCTTTGGCGAGGTTTTGTGATTGAGAATAGTCATCATTCAGGTTGTATAATTTCCACTCATCTTTCTCAGGCTCCCACTTACCAAGTGCAGTGACATCCGTGACCCACGGAGGCTTCGGGCCCCAAACACTGGCAAACCAGCCATCGTGATATACACCCCGTTGACCCATGATTTCAAAATACTGGGCTGATTTGGTGGATTTTGCTTCGGGCTGGTCAAAAGTATAGACCATAGATGTGCCATCTAAGGGTTGCTGTTCTATCCCATTAACGAATTTAGGCGGGGTGATCTCCAGAATCTCATAGAGGGTCGCGGCAATATCATTGACGTGATGGAACTGGGAACGGATTTTTCCGTCATGTTTTATTTTTTTGGGCCAGGATATAACCAGCGGGGTACGCGTTCCTCCCAAATATCCGGCTACCAGCTTGGTGCCCTGAAACGGTGACGCGCCTGCATAGGCCCATCCATGGTGATACATAATATCGAGTTTCGGCCCACCCAATGCATCCATTCCTCCATAGTCTTTGTTGAGGACCTCAATGTGCTGACCGATGGTGGATGGCGCGCCATTTATAACCAATACCTCACAGATGGTTCCGTTCACGCCTTCAGACGAAGGGCCGTTGTCGGAGTTAATGTAGATAATCAGGGTATTGTCCAATAGTCCCTGACGCTCAATTTCATCGACAACCTTTCCGTACTGCACATCGGTATGCTCCAGAAATCCGGCATATATTTCCATCAATCGTGTCTGGAACTCTCGCTGAGACTTAGGGATGTCTTCCCATTTCTGCATGGTTGAAGCGAGCGGGTTGAGGACGGCATCCTCGGGGATCCATCCCATCTCCTTCTGCTTCTCAAACGTCATGCTTCTCAGCGCTTCCCAGCCTTCATCAAATTTTCCTTCATATTTGTCGGCCCACTCTTTAAAAATATGGTGAGGGCCATGAACCGCTCCGGGCGTGAAATACACGAAGAAAGGTTTATCAGGATTGATGGTTTTGCTGGTCCGCATCCACTGGATGGCTTTTTCGGCCATATCCTCTGTCAGATGATACTTGGGGTCATGGGGCGCCTCGACGGGATTGGTATTCTCGAACAGCGCTGGTTCGTACTGGGATGTTTCACCGGCTATGAATCCATAGAAGTAGTCAAATCCCAGTCCCGTGGGATAGCGGTCGAACGGCCCCAATTGGGTAAGATCGGTAACCGGCGTATTGTGCCACTTGCCAAATGCAGCAGTGTTGTACCCATAGCAAGAAAGCACCTGGGCAAACGTGGCCGTTGATTTTGGTATCTTGCCCGTATACCCGTCCCAGTCCGAAGCAAACTCGGCAATCTGGCCGGCGCCCACACGGTGATGGTTTCGCCCGGTCAACAAAGCGGCCCGCGTGGGAGAACACATAGCCGTGGTGTGAAAAGCGTTGTAGCTGATACCTGATTTTGCCAGGCGATCCATCGTCGGCATATTAATTGGCCCTCCAAATGTCTCAGGATTGGAGAAACCCGCATCATCGGTCATGAAAATGACGATGTTGGGGGCATCCGCCGGTAGATGCGACTCTGTGGTGCGCCACTGGTGTTTTGAGTCGGCAAGGGTTTTGCCCGCCTTACTTGCTGACGGTGGTTCCGGGAACGGTAAGACTTCTTGTGCCGGCAGTTGCGTTGCGACGCAAAGTAAACCGGCCAGACAAGCTGCAAAGAAATTTGTGTACTTTCTCATAATTAAATCTCCTTTTGGTGGTTTAGGTAATGTCAAAAGTTTTAGCTTTCAATTCTCTAACATTCTATTCATTAGGGGGTTACGACAAAACCGGCGTTCTCCCCCTTTTCAACATCCAATATCCAACAAGGAATATCCAATTTACAAGGGTAAGACAAACTATTTCCCTTTCTTCTTTTTAGCCGTTTCGATACTCGTAAACAGAATGGCAACCAGTTCATCTGTCTCCTGCAAAAGCGGATTCATTTGATGATCCGGACGGCATAATCAATCAAACGCTCTTGCAAATCATATTTTCTTTCCTTGGACATTGGATATTCCTTGTTGGATATTGGATATTCAGTTCCTGTTTTAGTAATTAGTTATTTTAATTGGATGTGTATTAAGTTAAAATGCTTCCATCACTCCAAAATATAAGCCCTGATTGCCATCTACCCCCAATGCATAGTCCAAACGCAAATTGATACGTTTCTCTTGCGAAATCATAAAACGTATGCCCATACCAACACTTGGTAATAATTTTTGTTCAAAAGCTTCCTCTTCATTGTCATTGCCCCACACGGAACCAACCCCTGCAAATGCCACGGCTCCCCAACGCTTATAAAACCTCCAACGATACTCGGCTTGCCCGGCTATCATATGCTTACCTTTGTATTTACCAGTTTGATATCCTCTTAAGTTATTTCTCACTCCATAATTTTGATATCCGTCAAAAGGCACATCGCCTGTTGCGAACCCTCCTCCAAGAGCAAAGCCCAGCACCTTATTAGAAGCCAATGGAATGAAGTAAGCCGCTTCAAAATCGGTGTCAGTATAATTATTATCACTACCCAACCATTCTGTATTGAACTTTGGCCTAATGCTAAACATAAGCCCACTGGTAGGGTAATACACGTAATCTCTCGTGTCTAAAGAAAAATTTAATCCTATACTTGATACAAAGTTGTCTGTAATACCATTTTGTTCGAAAAATTCACGGGCGAAATCATTTTCTTCTTGAGAGCCATTATTGAACGCGTAATTGGTTTGCGTACCGAGGTATAACAGACCAAGATAGAACTCTCCGATCAGCTTATGACTATATTCTAAAGTTATAAACTTGCGCTTTTCTGTAAATACCAGTCGAACCTCATTATCATCAATATTGTATAGAAAGTTGTTGTTTACACTTACAAGCCCAGTAGCAAAGCTTGCACGGTTTCTATCTTCACTCCAAAACAAACGACTCATAACAGCCATGAAATAACTTTTGTTAGTCGAATATAATCCCATGATATTCACATTAGATGGAGGAGATACTTTATCTTCTTTGTTAAACTTGAAAAAGTACATTCCCATGGCTCCAAGCCCGGTTTTCATTGCCGGATTATTAACGATTAATGGAACCGCTGTGAGCGTATTACTCGATTCATTAAAAAGCGTATCAACATCCTGATTTTGAGCCCTAATCATAGTGGAGCTTGCTATAACTAAGACAAATAAAAATAATAATGTTTTTTTCATTTCAATTGTTAGCAATTGTTTTCATTTTGTTGTCCTTATTTTTTTATTATCTCAGGTGCGGGAAATTTCCATTCGCCGGTTCTAATCTCTTTATGTGGCAAGTAATATCGAGTTGCCAAATCAAATGGGCCGGCAGGAACTTCCAGACAATTCACATCTCCCTCATTACATTTAGTTTTGAAAAGAAAAGTTACTGTTCCGTTTTCATTTTTGACGGCAGTTGTATTGTTAATGTGATATTTATCTCTATCATTGGGATGTAAAAAGCCTCCTCGTTTGGTATCGTAAACAGTTATCGACCAGAAAGCATCCACGGGAGGTTCAACTGTGGTTACAGTATATGTTCCTTTGCTACCATCTAATACTTCTCCTTCCTCATCAAAAAAAAATCCCTCATAGGCGCTATGAGAGGTTACAGGACCGCCCCAACCCCCTTTTGTTCCTGCCGCTAATTGCAGATAGGATACTTCATTTGGTACTTGTTCTGGTGCGGCAATCAATAAACGAAAAGGAGTGTTTTGTCCTGTAGAATCCATCAATTGGTTCGCTTTGGCTACCACCTTCTCATCAAATGAACTTAACAAGTCTAAAGCAGGAAAATCCTGAATTGTTGGACCTTCAATAGCCATCCCTTTAAATATTGCCGATGCTTGTTTTACATCGTTTTCATCGTTTTTGTCTTTTACTTCTACCCTCACAATTAGCACTGTCAATTGGGATGGTGCTTGAATAAGTTTACCATCAATATTTTCAGGCGCTTTACCATAATATAAATAATAATCTCCCTTTGGATGAATTACATTTTTAAAATTGGTGTTTCTATCATCCATTAATTGGAATGAATAAAATCGGTCTTTGCTATGGAGGGCCGAGCTTAGCTTCACCGGTCCTTGCGACAAATCCATAAAAACCATATTGTAATAGGTGTCATTGTTAAATCGTACTACAACATCCTCCCCGGCTTTTATCAGTGTAGGTTCCATTGGCATAAGCCATTTATTCAGCTTAGAAGGATCCCCGCCGGTATATATTTTCATGTAGTTGTAAGTTTCCTGATAAGGAAATTTTTGAAGGTAATCACTGACTTGTTCTTCAAATGAAGGAGTTGAATTCTTTTCCTTCATAGTGCATGCTGCTGCAATAACGATTAACAGCAAGTAAAGTAATATGTTTTTCATAATTAAAGCTCCTCTACTTTAGTTTATTTAATTAACTCAATTTCACCTGGCTTCCAGGTTTGATCGAACCAAGACTCAAGCGGTCCATAAAATCTCAGAATCACATTCCAGCCTTTTCCAGGTATGGTTTGAATCCAGTTGCTCTCTTTACCTTTGGGTGCCTTTGGTCCAAAATAAATATCATAGGAGCCGTCCTTATTTGCTTTTACTCCTCTATCACTATTTAAACTTGGGTATTGTTGGTCGGTTTGTAGCAAAGAGCGTGTTTGATTATCGTAAACACATACCGACCAAAAATCTTTCGCTGGAACATCTTTGGGAAAATGAAACTTGTAATTTTTAGAACCATCCAAATAACTTCCTTTTGAATCTACAGTAGCTAGGGAATATTGAGAACCAACACCAACCATTTTCATAGCCATAGCGGGTGTAACCATAGTAGCCATATAGTAGAAAAAGGTTCGGGCGTCCAACAGGCGAACTCCGTTTGCCATAAACTCATGGCTTCCGCCTATAAATGGTGTTTTCCAATAGCTGTTTTCGTATTGATACACGGCATTATCCCGACTTTGAAAAGAAATTGAACGGGAAATGCCATTGGCAACAGTTGCTGCATCTTCTAAAATCTTTTTCATCCGGTCATCCGGAGCAAATGGTTTTCCTTTTTCAATTCCTATTGAAGCCAGTAAACCTAAAGTTTCTGGATCTATTGATTCAGTTGGTTCCTCCTGGACAACTTCATTAACCTCTTCATAAAATGTAAAATCATTTGCATGAATTGTATTAAATTCAACACCCGATATATTCACCCATTTCTGTTCCGGAGGATTATCCAATTTTGATAAAGGATATACACGTGTATTCTTTTTGAAGTTTTCGATACCCGGTTTTGGATCTCCATTAACTAAAAATCCTCGCCAGATTAAAAAGTTTCCATTGGTTGGGCTATGATACACAATATAGCCATCAGGAATATCTCCTTCATAACCAGGTCCCACGAATAAATATTTACCACCTTTGCCTCTATCCGGTCCCGCGTTTCCCATATCAGCAACATATCGAAACCAAAAATCGTTTACGATACCTAAGGTATTTGGCGGACTTTCTACAACGATAGGGCCATCTTTTAAGTTAAGCCAAGTTCCTGTATAAATACTTTCTGTATTAGGTGTTAAAAATAATGATTTTGAATCCATTAAAGATTCTGTGATTATAATGGTTCCATTAATAGCCCCCAGCTCTCTCATTCCATCTCGCATGGAAACCAACGAAGCAGCCGGAATAGTGGTTAAAAATACATTTACTCCCCGCGACATATCAATATAGTCAAAACATTTTTGCGCTGTTTCCGGGGTTGGAAATCCATCGAAATATTCAAGGGTTCCAATGGATGTTTCTACTTTATCCGGAGTGGTAATGGACGCCGGAATATCTGTTGTCATTTTCATTTTAGGTGTGGGCTGGGCAAATCCCATACACATCATGGATAAGATAAATATTAGAGTTAATAGAGTTTTCATTTTTTAGTCCTTTCTGAATGAGTGATTAAATAAAATTATTTTATTTACCTCGAAATTGTGCAACCTCAGATTTTGACGCTTCGAGATCTGCCAGGAAAACCGGATTGGCATGCAGGCGGGCAACAGTTGCGGCACCCATAAAGCGTCCTTCGACCACATCGCTATGCCAATGCACATTGCATATAATACGGCTTTCTCCGAATTCACGTCCCCGGGCTAGGATAGCATTGGTCTTTTCGGGAAAAACCTCACAAAGAATGAGCGCCCAGGCCCAGCCGATGGCGGTATGTCCCGACGGATAGGAACCGTCTTTTCTTAAGAGTTCTTCATCTTCCGGCGTACAGACAGGTTGATCATTCAACATGAATGGCCGCCCACGCACGTAATGGTTCTTCGCTGTATAAGTGGAAAGCCCGGCGTCTGTAAGGGTGCGACGCAGCAAAATGTATAAATGTGGGGTATCCTTTTCTGTAATCGGGACATCTACTACATCGGAAAATGCCTCCACTGCTTCAGGGAAGGCCAAAATGGCGTCTTTCGTTGCCTGATCCCACCTAGGTTTCTCACGCATTTCGAGACTTTGTTCACTGACTTGCTGATCCAGCGCAAAGGCGGCCGATCCTTCTTTCGGCGGTGGAGGTATCAATTCCAGGCTGTTGGGAAGGTCTTCACTCGTTAAATATCCTTGCAATATTCCCGGATGAATTTCTTTGAGAGTTGCTGGATCACTTGTCTTAAGCGAACTGGCACAACCTCCAAGCAAGGCAGTAAGCATCAGGCCTAACACAAAGATATGTAGCTTTTGTTTTGCCTTTCGGTACATTACGGATTTGACCAAATCAATCATCATCTACTCCTTTCCTTATTCAACTTTTTGTACCACCGGCATGACATAAAGCGGATCCAACATATCCGGATTCGGCAAATACAACCTTGCCTGCAGCGAAAACAGACCGTCGTGAGCCGGCAGCCAGTTTGATTCTTTGCTCTTACCGGGTGAATCTTTTTGAATGTATACATCCAGTGAACCGTCTTTATTGTACTTTAATCCTTTGGTGGCGCTGCTGATCACATAGCGATTAATCGGATTTTTGATAAACAGCTGTTCCGGTAATTTATACATGGATAGGGACCAGAAAGCCTTGACCGGGGGAATTTCATTTTTATCAAAATGTAGAATGTAATTGTGTTTTGAACCATCCAGCGCCTCGCCATCCTCATCTATATTTGCTTCAGGGTAATAGGCTTCTTCCAGGGTATTGCCCCACAGTCCAAACATTGCAGCAGCGGCGCGGGTCAGGTATTTCCCCTGCATATCCTCACGGGTGCCAAAAGCGCCAGCTATTTGCATCCAGCCATTTTTTTGTTCACCCAGTTTTTTCATTTTATCTTCTATTTTTACGAGAGCACTTTTTATACCTTCTTCTATGGCTTTTCGCATTTCCGGATCGAGTTTTTCAGGGTCAAATGGGGTATTAGGGCCAATGCCTATTTTAGAGAATTTTTGCAGAAGTTTCGCCTCACTGGAATGCGGATTCACTTGTCCCAACAGGAAATTCAGATAGGTGATAAACTCTGCAGATTTCACCTTTTCAGGAGAAAAAACAGGAAAATCAAGAGTAGCAGAAGCTGCCGGCGCTTCTTTGCCCAGAAATTTACTTAAAGGTTGGGCCTTATATCCTTCCATAACTTTTTTGGCATTTTCCACATCATCGGGACTGTAGACCTGGGTGCGGCCCAGGGCAACGGCAAAATTGCATTCTGTCTGTATGACTTTTTCTACTCCTTCGGGTTTCTTACCTTTCCATTCCGGGCCGGCAAGGACATAACTTCCGGCGCCGAAGCCTGTTTTACGCGTACCGATGTAATCAAAATTATGGGTATACAAATCAATTAACTGAAATGAATAATAGCGTTTATCGGTAATGGCGGGCACGCTGATGACCATCGGCTCGCTTCGCAGATCAAGCCATACGATGGAATAGAATGTGTCGTTATTCGGCCGCACTATGGTTGTGTATTCTGGCCCAAGTAAAATCGCTTTGTTTTTTAGTTGATTAAACGGGGCTTCATAGGCCGGCGATTTCTCCCATACAGCCTGAACAAACAACATCTTATAGCCGTCAAGCATTGGGAATGCGTAAATATAGGCTTCTTCGGCAATGGCTTTGGCCTCTTTGGGGCTTACTTCTGCCTTTTGTGCGTATAACGCAGAAGATAATGTCATGGCTAGAACTACTGCTATTAAACTGATTGTTGCTTTTAGTTTTTTCATTTTTATTTTCCTTTAATGTTAACTTGGATAATTCATAGCCACGAAGACTCAAAGACTCAAAGTTTTTAAAATCATAGATTTAAGGTATCTTGAAAAAGTATATTTAAACTACTCTATTGAAAAGTCACAATATAACCAAGTGATTATTTCTTAGAGACTTAGAGTCTTTGTGGCCCATATTTGTGAATTAATCAGGTTAAGTGTATCTGTTCGTTATTTAATGTTTTAAAATCTTATTGTACCTTAACCAATGGAGGATTAACCCACTCACCCATTAGGGCAGCTTCCTTGGGACCGTATAGTCTTAAAACCAAATAAAAGGGTCCATCAGGAGCCGGTAGCCAATTAGATTCTAATTTTTTCCCTGGTGAATCTTTTTGAATGTACAAGGTAAGCGAACCATCTTTTTCAATTACAAACTGATCCATCATGGTTGAATTCAACAGATACCTGTCCAGCGAATTTTCGACCAACAATTGAGTCTTGCCGTCATACATAGTAGGCGACCAGAATGCCGAAACAGGTGGGAGTTGATCTGCCTCAAATACTATTTTGTAACTATTACCTGATGCATCTAATTTTCGCCCTTCATTATCAACAAAATATGTTGGATATATAGCTTCAGCGCCGGAATTCCCATAAAGGCCTGTATGAGCTGCGGTAATACGGAGCATATAAAAATCCTTCAGGCCGTAATTTTTTTTCGCACTTTCTTTTAGGAATTCTCTTGTCCCAAATATCTTGGCACTTGCTAAGGGGTCGGCGGTATTCTTTTTAATGAATGCTTCCAGTTCGGCAAACCCTTCTTTAACCCCTTCGGCCATTGCTTCCTGAACTTCCATGCTGAATTTATTGATATCAAATGAATCATCCATACCCAATCCAATTTTTGAAAATCGTTTCATTAATTCTTTTTCTTCTGCTGGTGTTTTAACCAGGTTGAGCATAAAATCAATATATTTGAATGCACCTATAGTAAACTGATCGCCTTCTTTCCATTCCGGAAAATCCAAAGCGGGTGCCGGGCCGGGGGCTTCTGTTTTCAAAAAGGCGCTTAATGGTTCAAAACGGTAACCATCCTGAATAGCTTTAACCTTTTTCAGATCATCAGGATTAAATAATTGGGTGCGGACAACAGAAAATAGAAATTGTGTTTCGCACGGAATTACTTCTGTTATCCCTTCAGGTTTTTCGCCTTTCAAACCAGGACCGGTTATCAAGTAATTACCGGGAACATTTCCTGTGGCAACGGTACTCACATAATTAAAGTTATGAGTAAATAAATCGATAAGCTGCACTTCATAAAATCTTCCTTCTTCAATTTCAGGAATAGTTAGCACCAGTGGCTCAGAGCGCATATCGCCCCAAAACATACAGTAAGGTGTATCAGAGTTGGGAGTTACTATAGCCTTGTCTTGGGGGGTGTAAACTCTAGCTACACAGGCTAAATAGTTGAACGGCCCTTTGTACTCGGGCGAGTTTTCATCAACCGCGTACATGTACATGGTTTTGTAATTAACCACCATAGGGAAACCATAAATGTAGGCTTCCTTGGCAATTTGTTTTGCCTCTTCTGGCGTTAACTTCTGTGTCCACGCATTCGATAGAAATCCTGTTAATAGCAGTATTACTACTGCGATTTGTAATAAACCATTCTTCTTTTGTCTCATAATTTCCTCCTAATAAGTTTTTGTAAATTGTCAAAATTAATAACACAAATTCAACTTAAAACAACCCCCTAGCCCTCCTTCGGCTTCGCTCAGGACAGGTTCTTTTCTAAGGGGGAACTTTATTGTTCATTCGGTTAATGCTAAAGAAAACCAAATTCATTTTTATATCCCGATTTTATCGGGATGACTCTGCCAATGAGCAGACCCACTTCTTTTCTAAATTTCCCTCTGTTTCATCGCAAGATGAATTGCATTCAGTAGATCTTTATCAGTAAATGGTTTTTGGAGACAGGCTACTACCTCGGGTTTATTGATTCTATTTTGCATCTCTGTATTGTCAAAGGCTGTTATGAATATAATCGGCATCTTGGACCCGGAGCAAGCCAGGTGTTCCTGCAGTTTAAAACCGGTCATATCCGGCATCTTTACATCGAGAATCAGAATTCCTGGTTTGTTCTCATATTCGCAACGAAGAAAATCTTTAGCTGAAGGGAATGTTTCTGCTTCAAGCCCCTCAGACATCATGAGGCGCTTTAACGCCTTAAGAATAGATTTATCATCATCTACAATATAGATAATGGATTTAGTTTCAATCATTCTCTCTCCATTGCATAAACATTATATATTATATCATTAGTGTCCGGTTAAAATTAATCTTCCTCAATTAATGACTAAAAAACTCATCCCCAAACCCCTTCTCTTGAGAAGAGAAGGGGCTCTATAAGTCCCTCTCTTTCCAAGAGAGGGATTTAGGGTGAGTTCTTTAAATCAAGTCCTTTTGTTTTTAAAATATCCAAATCGCTTGATATTCCGGTTATATTCGATGATGAAGTAACTTTTAACCGGACACTCATAATATTATATATAAAACAAGAGGTTTTGCAATTGGACATTGGGGAAACAAAGATAGGACTTTAGTCCAATCTTTTGGAAATTCGGGTTTATGGATGTTTGGGGGTTGTGATTTATTAGCTCACTTTTCTATCCCTACCTTATCTGCCATCCGGACTAGATGGGCAAGGGATTTGGCATGCATCTTTTGCATGGCGCGTGCTCGGTGCACCTTGACTGTTTTTTCACTAATCTTGAAGGTATAGGCAATTTGCTTATTCAACATGCCAGTAACAACAAGAGCAAATACTTCGCGTTCACGAGAAGTCAAAGAATCAACACGCTTTTGTATTTCTGAAATTTCGGACTGTTCTTGTCTTGTAGATTTATCTTGTTCAATAGCTTTATAGATTGCATCCAGCAGATCCTGGTCGTCAAAGGGTTTAGTTAGAAAATCGACCGCCCCCTTCTTCATTGCTCGTACACTCATTGAAATGTCGCCATGTCCGGTTATGAAGATAATGGGAATGGTGTAATTTGCTACGGTTAATTCTTCTTGCAGAGCAAGTCCGCTTATTCCAGGCATTCTGATGTCGAGAATAAGACAACAAGGTCTATCAGACCTATCAAAGCGCAGGAATTCCTGTGCCGAGGTGAATGTTTCTACATGAAAATCCATAGATGTGATTAACCTCTTCAGACTCTTACGCACTGAGGCATCGTCATCAACGACGTAAATAATTGGAGTTAATTCAGACATATAACATAAAAGTGACTAAAATGACTGAAGTTGGAACCTGGAAATTTTTAATTTCCAATTTTAGCTCACTTCCAACATCCCTACGGGAATTACAAACCAAAACGTTGCTCCTTTATCAGAATTATTTTCAGCCTGCAAAAGCCCTTTATGAGCCTCAATAATTGAGCGGCTGATCCAAAGTCCTATACCCATTCCCTTGGGTTTGGTCGTATGAAATGGATCAAACATATGTTCAATCGTATCCACGTTAAACCCTGTACCCAAATCTTGCACTGTAACCTTCACATTTTGCTCATCCTGCTTTTCAGTCCGTATTATCAGTTTACGCAGCGCGGGTTCAGTATCTGCCATGGCTTCGGCACCATTCATGATTAGATTGAGAA
>JAUVVS010000120.1 GCA_030604545.1 Deltaproteobacteria bacterium
ATTTGAATGGCAGTATGCTTTGTGCCATATTATGTTGCCTCCTTAAAGATAGTTTTGATTTCCCGAAAGCATTCTATTGTTTTTTCGTATCAATTTAATCTCTTGAAACAAGTTAGTGCAAAGGGAGCTTTTTTAACCATAGATTTATAAAGTACAGATCTCGTTAAGTCGTCGAGTAGTTGAGTAGTTAAGTAGTTGTAATGATAAGAATAATAGCAGTTTTGCAAAATAATTGGACATGCAACAGTTTGTAAATATTAACATATTGATTTAAAAATAATTTTTTCCTACTCAACCACTTAACCACTCAACTATTTAACGATGTCTGAATTAAAATGAAGTATTGAGGAACTAATTTCCATGGGAGCAATCTAATGCCCGAAAAGGTTTTAATCGTTGACGATGAAAAGGACTTTCTAGATATTATGGCTGAACGCATGCGTCTCCGGGGTATGGACGTATCAACCACCACTTCGTCTGAAAATGCCCTCAAGATGGTAGATGAAGATTCCTATGATGCCATCATCATGGATTTTATGATGCCGGGTATGGACGGATTTAAGACGCTTAAAGCGCTAAAGGAAAGCAAACCCGAAGTACAAGTCATCTTGCTCACCGCCAACGTCCCTGAAGATAAGTATGCCGCGGCCTTGAAGCTTGGCGCTCTGGATGTCATCGAAAAACCGGCTGATTTAAATCTCCTCACCCAAAAAATAAAAAATGCTAAAAAGGAAAAAATTCTATTTCTGGAAAGACAGCAGGAGAAAGGTTTAAAGAAACCTCTTTTCTTTGACTGACCACGCCATGTCCCCCGCTATCCCCAAAAATTGGACATGCAACAGTTTGCACTGAGATTAAAAGCAATAATATGAAAAAATCGTAAGCCTTGAACCCTGAACCTCTGAACCGTGAACAGTTACTATAAATTTTTTCCTACTCAACCACTTAACCACTCAACCATTTGACGATGTCTGAAGTTCATAACCATTCATTTGTGGCATGGTATATGGGTATCAGTAATTACTAAATCGAAAATGTACAGATAAATTTGGATTATAAAATAAACCTAGCATCCAGTGCCAAGCAGCTGTTCTCATAACTAATCACCGGGTTAAGGTCGATCTCACTTATCTGCTGAAAATCCTGTGCCAGTTGGGAAAGGCTCAAGAGATGATCCACAAGGCTGTCAATATCCTTCGGCGAGGTGCCTCGGACACCGGTAAGAGCCTCGTATCCCCTGATCTCTTGGATCATCTCAACCACATCAGTACGATCAACGGGCAGGACCCGAAGACTGACATCTTCGATCAATTCGGCAAATACGCCACCCAGCCCGAAAAGAAGGACAGGGCCAAAGGTCGCGTCCTGTTTAATCCCGAAAATCACCTCCTGACCATCTAAATTCGCCTGTTTCATTACGAGAGAACTAAAAAGTTCCCCCTTTTTTAAATGGCTCTTAAGACGGGCTTGCAACTGGTTAAATGTCTTAACTACCGATTCAGAAACATTCAGGTTCATAATAACGCCTCCTATATCGGACTTGTGGATAATCGATGGAACATCCACTTTCAGGACAACCGGAAAGCCGATCGCCTCGGCAGCCCCGGCCGCTTCTTCTCCTGTTCTTGCTGAACGGTATTCGGGCACCGGAAAATCATAACATTTCAATATATCAAAACATTCAGCCTGGCTGGGATTACGGTTTTCGGCTTTTGATCTGTCCAGAATTTTCGATACTGGCGCGGTATCAACTGTTTTAACATAGGGGGTAAACATTTTGTGGGCTTCCCGATATAGATGAGTCCGGTATGAAGCATTCAAGGCCAGTGCGCCGTCCTCAGGGCTTTTATAAAATGGGAAATCAAAATTACGCCTGAGATAGGCTGTTTCGTTATCGTCGATATTCAGACACAAGGCGACCGGTTTTCTATGGATTTCACTCAACTCCTTGACAAGTCCCATAAAATGACGCGATGCTTCTTTTTCCGCCTCGCTATAACCGTGAACAAGAACCATGCCGTGAATGTGTTCACTTGATAGAATTTGTTGAGCAATTTCTTCATAAATAGAAAGATCAAAGAGATCCCCCAGATCAAGCGGGTTTCTGAGATTGATAACACCTCCGCGCACGTGCTTTTTAATCATTCCGATATCTTTCTGAGGAAATGGGGGCAGGTTAAACCCGAAATGCTCCGCGGTATCTGCAGCAATGACCCCGTGACCACCAGATCGGGACACAATTGCCAGGTTCCGGCCCTTCAAGGGGGGGAGTTCAAAAATCTTTACCAAGTCCATCATCATGCCTGTTGATCGAACCCGGATAATGCCGGCCTGTTTAAATGCCGTGCTCACGATCTTATCATCCGATGCCAGGGATCCGGTGTGAGAGGCTGCCGATGCGGCACCGGCTTTTCCGATGCCCGACTTATGCACGATAATCGGCTTTGTGCTGGCTCTGGCGACTTCCATCAATCTGCGACCGTTCATAATTCCCTCCAGGTACATGCAGATGATCTCGGTTCCATCGTCATCGTTGACAAAATAATCAAGGAGTTCTGTTTCATCCACATTCAGCTTGTTTCCGATAGAGGTTACTTTGTTAAAATAGACGGCCTCAAAAGCTAAAGCGTCCATGTAGTTCATGGCAACACCACCCGACTGGGAGATCACCGATACTTTCCCTTTTTCAAATTGCATCGGAAGGGAGACAAAGGGAGTGGATAGACCATTTTCTGTGTTTACCAGTCCGATGCAGTTCGGTCCGATAAACCTTATCCCGTACTCCCGGGTAATGGACAGGAGCTCCTCTTCCAGGGCTTTCCGCTCTTCGGACAGCTCAGAAAAACCTGCCGATTCGATCACGATTCTCCGGATTTCTTTCTCACCACACTCACGTACCAGCCCCGGTATGATATGGGCAGGAGTCAGAATAATCGCCAAGTCCATGGGAAATGTAATGTCCTTGACGCTTTTACGTATCGGCCGTCCCAGAATGACGCCACCCGTAGGACCCACCGCATGAACCTGGCCGACAAAGCCTTTACTAATCATGTTATTGACGATCATTCGCCCCATATTGGTTGGCTTTTCGCTTACTCCAATGACCACAACACTTGTTGGATAAAAAAATCCTTTCATCGTTATTTACCTTTCATTTTTCCGGGCGACATTAACGCGCTTTCCGATATCCTCTGAAGGCTCGGCATTAGATTCTCCCACGGTGTTTACTATCTGAGACCTTTGAAAAATGCTCAATTTTGTTCAAGTTCAAGGAAGGCGAAAATTTTAACCGCAGGAATACATCGAGTATTTTGAGGATAGCGCTAAAGCTTCACTTCGTGCAAAATGTTGAGCCTGACACAGAAATTGGGCAAAAGGGGGCGTTTTGCAAAGGTCTCTATCTATCCTGTGGCTGCTGCCACCATTGCCTGGACATTTTCCAATTTGGCATTGGCCGGAATATCACAACCAGACTGTAGTATGAAGCCCTCCGGACCCAGTTCCCGAATTAGCTTAACGCAATAATCGTAGACCTTATCAGGGTTGTCAAGATAGAGCATCGACGCCGGCACATCACCCATGATACACATATGGTCTCCTAAAATTTCTTTGGCCTTGAATATGTCGGTTTCACCATCAAGAGCCATAATGCATTTTCCTTTGGGCAATTCTCTGAAGCGCTCAAGCTCGCGAGTCCAGTTTGAATCTAAATGAAGCAGGGCAATCAGGCCGGCGTCGACAACCTTGTTGACCAATTTGTTAAAGTAAGGCCAGACAAAGCGATTCCACATTTTGGGGGATAATATGGAAGGAGATGCTTGCCAACCACCGATCCAAACAGACGGATAAGCGTATTTTTTCGCCCTTCTGATGGCACCGGCAGCCAGGTGAGGAACGATTGCTTTCATAGCAGCATCAACCTTATCTGGTATTTCGATTAAATCGCCGGCAAACTCCACCAGAGATCGTGAGCCGCAGAGCAGTTCAAAGGGAGTTGTTATATCTCCTCCACTTAAGGCTGGTATTCCTTCTTCGAGCCACGTTTTGCGAACATTCGGAAATTTTAGTTTCGGTGGCAAATATTCAGTGGGCACGTCATTAAAAATTCGCTCTTGCATGAATTGTTTTAAAAAATCGGGCCATCCTATGTCAAATATACTATCGTAATCTTCGCGTTTCATGAGATGGGCTTCAACGACTTGCCACATTTCATTGTCCGGTAAATCAACTCCCGGTACGCGGACCTTTGCCATATAATCGTAGCAAAGCCCATAGGGCCAAAAGGAACCGTAGTTGATGGCATCGCCGTTACCAACTAAATGAAAAGCTTTGATCATGGTTTCAAGGTTTTTGGTCGGAGACCTGAGAAACTCGGCCATATTTGTTTGGGTCACAAAAGCTGCAAAACCGGAATATTCTAAAACTACCGGTGTGCGGTCTGGCTCGTCCAGGGCTGTTGTCTTTAGTATTCGGGTCATCCGTTCTTTGTATAAATTTTGTTGGCTCATTTTTAAAATCTTTTATTAAATGTGTATGTGTAAATCGTCAAATAGTTAAGTGGTTAAATGGTTGAGTAGGATAAGATTTATAGTAACCGTTCACGGTTCAGAGGTTCAGGGTTCAGGGTTTACGATTTTTTGATATTCTTGCTTTTAATCTCAGTGCAAACTGTTGGTTGCCCAATTTTTTTGAAAAACGGCTGTTTATCTATTTATTACAACTACTTAACTACTCAACGACTCAACGACTTAACAAGACCTGAACTATTAAAAGTTTCGCACATTCTGCGTAAATATCTGTTAACTAGTCAAAAGGCTCTTCAATCAGCCTGTAGGCTGCATACTCCAATTTCTCCTGAAAACTCCCTCCTTCATAATTCATTATTTGCCGGCACAAACGGAGGAGGCTATACCGTTTCATTTTTGACAGCCAACCATAAGCTTCCTTCCATCGATCCTTGAATTCCCGGGCATTTTCAAATTTAATGGAAATCATAGCCTCAATGGGTAAAATGATCTTGAGAAATGAGGCCATGGCTATTTTCCTGGCAACTGGTGAGTGTTTTGCCAAACCCCAAACCTGTCGTTCCTCTTCCGTATCCTTTATCATATACTCAAGCAGGGCTTTTTGATCAGAGCCAAGTCCAATTCCCGTTAACCACTGGATCACCTCCCGGTCCTTAATTGCAATGGAGAGCAAATACACGCATTGCTGGAGAAGAGGCAAATCCAAGCCATTGCATCTCGCCACTTCCTGAAGCCTATTTGTAAATCGGAACGTATAAAATTCCGGATTTCCATGAAAGAGAGCATGCCCTATTTCGTGGTGCAAAACACCTTGAATAACCGGATCTGGAACTCCAATTATCCTTTCATGACAGATATGAACCCGCGGGTAGCCTCTCCAAGCCTCATGAGTTGCCAAAAAGTCTGTTTCTTCCCCCGTCACCACGCCAAGTTCTTCCTTTTCCTGGCGGTAAAAATCTTGGAGTTCTCTATTATTTTTCCATATCGTTATGCGGATATATGGGGGTTTGGATGAAAGATCGGCCCTTTCCAAAACACTATTTATCCATGTTTGGATCTGAGCCAAAAATCCCCTATCCATCCTGTCATAGGGCACTATTTCAATTTGTGTATTCACGATAAATAAATTGATTTGGAAAGGATTTAGACTATTTATATGAGGATAAGAGTCAAAATGCAAGGAGTATAAACAGTTGTTTGTGTATAAGGTTCTGGGAAGCTTTTCCTTTCGTCTCGAAGGTTGCAGGCGAGATAGGAAATTGGTGTCAAAGCTTGAATTAAAAATCATAATAAAAATAAATCCTTGACAAATCCAAGTGTTACTACATAAAGTATAGGTGGCTCATCAAAGCGCGGGTAGAATAAATTCATTCCCCATACCATCCCATTTCTTTTATTTGAATATCTAATTCAACCGGTGATTCTGCCTGAAGTTTGTGTTTACTGTATTTTTCCTTTTTAGGTAATATCTCTTAAAAAATTGGATTCCAGAAAGGAGGTGCACTATGAAAAGAAAAGCTCTTTGGTGGATAGTGTTTTTCTCGGTATTTATTTTTTCGATCAGGTGTGGTTATGCCAATACAGCAAACCGGATAGAGATTAAAAGCGCAACAACCGATATGAAAAATGGAATAATTTACATTTACGGCCTTAATTTTGGCGATTCTCCTATCGTTGTAGTGGATGGGAAATTTTTAGAAGTCGAAACATCAAATGAAACTTATATTCAAGCGTTGCTTCCGAGGAATATCGCTCTTAAACCGGGAGTACACAATCTTGTAGTGGCCAAGGATTTATATGGATTTTATTATTATTTTAAGTATTTTAATTATACAGGGAAAACTGATATCTTAGATATATCTATTAGCGCAAGAGAACCCCAAGAAATTCAAAGCCTACCAGAAGTCGAAAGGGACGACAAGGAAATAAAGAGACCTTCAGGTTCCGAAATCCCATCCAGCCAAATAGGAAACATGACATTTTATGAAAAACATAAGACAATACTGCTACAACCGACCAAAATAGAAACTGTGTCATGTGCGTGTGATGAAAATGATATCATGTGGAC
>JAUVVS010000049.1 GCA_030604545.1 Deltaproteobacteria bacterium
CCATATTGATATTGGTAGTTATTTTCCTCCACGGCACTATGTATTAATTTACGGTATCTTCTATGAAAGCAATTATACGCATTCTCCGGCCGCACTCCCCACACCTGGCCCTGGCAAAGCCATTATCCACGATGCCACAATCAAGGTAACGATAAATCACTTGTTGCACATAGGGCCTGAGGAAGCTATACTGCCTGGCAAAGGGTTCATCATAGATCTGTCCCAGGGTTTCAATAATGTTCTTCAACAAACCGATAATACGTCTGTTCATGAGGTTTGCGAGGTCGATAGACAGCAGATGTGCGGGGCATGGGCTCCTTTCCTTGAAACTGGAGAAAGAACCTCCCAACAGCTTATACTTTAAATTAAGCTGGAAGTAAATGAGTAAATAGATGAAGAATCAAAACAGGGCTTCCCATTTTTAGGAGGCCTCAGATTAAGATTTGAAATTACCCCCCGCAAGATCCGAATACCTGCGCAATATGTTCAAAAGAGGGGTCTTTGAATTTTGACTACCGGTTTTAAAGTCATTTCCGTAAAATCGAGGCTTGCATATGCCTGAATCTAACTAGTCGGCCCTGAAAAACAAATAATGCTTTAAATTTATTGAAGAATGCGGCATAATTATTGCATATAAATTACAGTAAACAGACTAGAAACCATAATTTTCTGGTGATTTTAGTATGAGGATAATCCTCAGGGAGTTGAGACTTCTGAAAGATTTTTTTCTTTTCCATTTTCGATTGACTTGGTCAGGCCGATAGTATCAACAATTCATAAATGAATCTAGCACAGCACAAGAAAACTGTTACTATCTTTATCCCTGCGTTTAATGAGGAAAAAAATATCGAAGGCGCGGTGGAAAGTGCACTGAATGTAGTAAAAACTAGATCAACTGATTATGAAATTATAATACTTGATGCATTTAGTTCCGACAAAACCGGTGAAATCGCCGATAGACTTGCTTCTGAAAATAAGAATATCAGAGTGATACATAGGAAAAAGTGGCTGGGTTTAGGTGCCAATTACATGGAAGGTGTAAGACAGGCATCAATGGACTATTTTGTCCTGTTCCCAGGGGACAATGAAATTTCTGGAGTTTCGCTTTCAGAATCACTTGCATTGTTAAGTGAAACTGACATTATTATTCCTTATACTATGAATACTGAAGTTAGAGCACCGCATAGAAGAATAATCTCTAAGGCCTTTGTAATATTATTAAATACGCTTTTTAACTTAAAATTAAGATATTACAACGGTAATGCTGTTTACAAAACAAAAGTACTTAAGAATTTAACAATAAATTCGCAGGATTTTGCCTATAATGCTGAAATTCTTATAAAACTTATTAAGTCAGGACATAGCTATTTAGAGACAGGAATGAAGATAAAACCAATAACAAACAAAACTGCATTATTTAATATAAGAAACATTTTTGGAGTAATAAAAACAATCAGCCTTCTTTTCTACGATGTTAATATTAAAAACCGATAAAAATATAACGTAACTTGAATATAAATAAGAGTGAATAAAATGAAAACTGTAAAACTCCCGGAAAGATGTAACTACATCGAAACATATCTTACTCTAAGATGTCCCCTTGAGTGTTCTTACTGCATTAACAACCAATCAGGGAAAGCAGCCAGAGAAAGAGCTGAGCTTCCAGTGCAACAATGGGTGGATGGATTAAACAGAATTGATTTCGGTAATGTACCACTTACATTTGGAGGGGGAGAACCAACCTTTAATAGGGACTTTTATACTCTGATGGATAGGTTACGGCCTGATATTCATATTGACCTCCTCACAAACCTTCAATTTGATGTTGACAAATTTATCAGCAAATTAAGCCCTGAAAGATTCAACAATTGCAAGCTTCCCGCATATAAATCGATCAGGGTAAGTTATCATGCTGAAACTATGGACTCTTCTGCCTTGATAAAAAAGGTTCTTAAACTTCAGGACAAAGATTTTAATGTAGGGATATTTGGACTGAATCATCCATTGAATATACAACAAAACATGGAAATGGCAGATATGGCCTGTAAGAATAGGATTTTCTTTTTTATCAAAGACTTCTTAGGAGAATACAATGATAAGATGTTTGGCTTCTATAATTATCCGGACGCCTTGGATGGTATACCCAAAAAAGCCACGTGTCGAACACGAGAGTTGCTTATTGGACCGGAAGGCAACATTTACAGGTGTCACAGGGATTTATATCTCTTAGATGTAGATAGTGCGGTGGCCAACATAAGTGATCCTGATCTTAAGATCGAATACATTTTCAGGCCATGCAAGAATTATGGCAACTGCAATCCCTGTGATGTAAAGATTAAAACAAACCGCTTTCTCCAAATGGGACACTGTTCTGTGGAAATAATAGAACAAGACAATGTCAATAAATAGAATAGACGACCACAAATTAATATATCATCCGGAGCGGGTAGCCCAATGGTCTGAACAAGGCGATTGTTTCCCGCTCTATGTGGAGATAGGTTTAACTAATAGATGCAACCATAAATGTATCTTTTGTGCACTCGACTGGCTTGGGCATAACTCAGCAGACATTGACAGAAATGTGATGCTGAATACACTGAAAGATATGGCCCAACACGGTGTCAAATCAGTGATGTTTGCAGGAGAGGGAGAATCTCTGTTACACAGGGACGCTCCTGTTTTCATTAAATATGCAAAAGAAAACGGCATAAAAGTTGCCTTAACAACAAACGGGGTCCCGTTTGGGAGAAAAAAAACGGAAGCATGCCTCCCCTATTTGTCATGGGTTAGGTTTAGCATTAATGCCGGTACTCCTGAGAAATATGCAAAGGTGCATAACACAATCCCTGAAGATTTTGATCGCGTTATTGCCAATATCCAGTATGCCTCTGAAATAAAAGAAAAGAAGGGGCTTATTATCGATATAGGCGTTCAGTCATTAATAATCCCTGAGAGTATTGAAAGTATAGCAAGGTTGGCAGAATTAGTGAAAAATGCCGGGGCCGACAATCTCCAAATAAAACCATATTCCCAACATCCTTTAAGCAACAATAAACTCGCTGTTAATTATGAAGATTATATAAATCTGGAACCAGAACTCAAATCTTTTGAATCAGAGTCATTCAAAGTATTTTTGAGAAGAAATACAATTAGAAGGTTATTAAGCGGTGCGGATTATTATTGTTGTCATGGCCTGCCTTTTTTTGCATTAATCAATGCAAAAGGACATATTATACCCTGCAATATGTTTTATAATAATCCTGATTTCATTTACGGAGACCTTAACCGTCAAAGTTTTTCAAAGATATGGCAAGGCGACCGAAGAAAGGAAGTGCTTGAATCCTTAAACAAAAGAGACATCAAAGACTGCCGCCAGGTCTGCAGACTTGACCCGATTAACAGATATCTTAACCGCATTAAATACCCTGAACCGAGAGACGATTTCGTCTGAGCCTGATCATGCTTTTGGCTGAAAAAACATGACACTTTATCAACAGGAACTCAACCTTTAATAGAATAAATTTTGAAAATGCAGGAAGAAAAGAATATAATCAAAGAACTCGTTGACTTCGAGAAAAGGATAGTTGATTTGTTTGAAGATGCCCAAATCCCCTATCCCATCCACCTTTCAGGCGGGAATGAGAAACAACTCATCAAAATATTTCATGAAATAAATCACGGTGATTATATTTTCTCTACGCACAGAAGCCATTACCATTATTTATTGGCAGGCGGTCCTCCGGAAAGGCTGGAAAGGATGATTCTAGAAGGGGACAGCATGCATGTGTTTGACAATGAAATTAATTTTTTGACATCATCGGTAGTAGCTGGGGTCCCGGCCATTGCCGCAGGTGTGGCGCTTGCACTAAAAAAGCAAGGAAGCAGCAAAAGGGTCTGGTGTTTTGTCGGGGACGGCGCCGAAGACGAAGGACATTTTTATGAAGCAGTGAGATATGTTGACGGTCATAATCTTCCCTGTGTTTTTATTATCGAGGATAATGACAGATCGGTTGAAACACCGAAAATAGATAGGCATGGGGAGTCTATTATGCAATGGCCCGAATGTGTAAGAAGATATTGTTATACATCGACATATCCGCATGTGGGAACAGGAACCGGCAATATAATAGAGTTTTCCGGAAAGAAAGTCGAAAAGTCATCCTTTTGACAAATGAAATATAAAGACGCAATAAAACAGTCAATGAAAGATCTTGCCCAGGACAAAAGAACAATCTTTCTGGGATATAATATCCTGTACGGATCGAGAGCCTATGGAACGTTGACAGACATTCCCAGGGAGATGTGCCACGAAACACCGGTTGCAGAAAACTTAATGGCCGGCCTGGCCATCGGTATGTCTTTAGCAGGATACAGGCCGGTACTGTTCTACGAAAGACATGATTTCATTTTGAATGCGCTTGACAGCATCGTAAATCATCTTGACAAAATCGAATCAATGTCAAAAGGACAATTCAAAACTCCGGTAATAATAAGAGCTACCGTTGGGGCAAGAGAACCCCTTGATCCAGGCGCCCAGCATACTCAGGATTTCACCAAGGCTTTTAGAGAATTGTTGACTTTCCCGGTTCTGGATTTAACAAATTCGGCAGAAGTTATTGACGGATATAATAAAGCCAAAACCATGAACTCCCCTATCATGTTAGTTGAAAGAAGAGATCTTTATGAAACGGAATAAAAATATTCCATTATTCCACGTGCATGGCAAACGCATCGGCCCACCAATAACACCCTTAATTTCAGATATCTGGGCAATTTCCGAAGCGTTTAATTAAGGATGGGCATAAGCTGGAGTGGCATAGTGACCACGTTGAATCTATCTCATAATGCTGAATGAAATGTCTGATTCTCCATCACAATCAATAGAGGCGCCCACTAACATTTCTGAGCCTAACTCCCCGGTTTCCCCAGTAAACAATTTCTTGACACCATCATCCATCACGCTGAAACATTTCAATAAGGTTCGCTGGAGAACACTGCTTTTCATAACAATTCTGTTTATAGTCTCTTTTCAATTAAGATGGTGGTACATCAAGGGCACAACCATGATCAAACCAATTAGGGCGGATGCCTGGGAGTATACAGCAATAGCCTACAATCTTGCCGAACACGGCGCTTATTCTACGGATACAGGCGTCGAGGTCAAGTCCAAACCTAATGCTCGAGATCCGGGCTACCCTATCTTCCTTGCTGGTATTATTAAAGCCACCAAGCCCCGCACCCTTAAAGAGTTTTTTTACACAACTGCATGGATCCAAAGTATCCTTGGCGCAACTACGGTTATAATATCATACTTCCTGGCCCGTTTTTTTCTGCCTCCGGTATGGAGCGGTGCGGTTTCCGTACTGACGATGTTATCACCTCACCTTATCAGCATGACTAATTATGTATTGGCGGAGACACTCTTCACTTTTCTGTTACAAATAGCGCTTATCCTCAATCTTTTTGCCATAAAGAAGAAAAATAAATCGTGGCTTCTAGCAGGCGCAGGCTTTGCCTTCGGACTTGCGATGTGCGTCAAGTCTGTTCTACAGCTGTTCCCAATTGCTTTGGCTGCAATGATCTTCTTTTTTTTCAGACATAAACGAAAAAACGCCATCAAGTACTCCATTATCCTGCTGACCACATCCTTTATTTTATTCGCACCGTGGAAAATCTGGATACACTTCGCATTTAAGGGCACGGAATCCCCATCATTGTTAAAGGCTACATTATACGTTGGAAGTTATATAGGCCTTGTCTACGATTCCGAAAACCAAAGAAAGTATGGCAGAGGAATGCCTTACAGGGATGATCCTAATTATGACAATGTAGTCAATGGAGGATACGGTAGTATCTTCGAGGAGATCGGCAAGCGCTTCAGGGAAAACCCTATCGATTATTCATCCTGGTACTTATTGGGAAAACCGGCGATGTTCTGGGGTTGGACCATGGTCCACGGAGGTGGAGACATCAATGTCTACCCAAACCTGTACACGTGGTACGACCGGAATAGACTCATGAATCTCACAAAAAAACTCATGCAGTTGCTGCACCCGTTAATCATTATCCTGATGCACTTTGGAGCAGTACTTTTCATTATAAGGCGAGCAAATTATTCAAAAACTCAATTTATTATGATGAGCTCAATCCTGATACTGCTTATCTATTTCCTTGCTATACACACCATACTGGTGCCTGCACCACGATACTCCATTCCCCTGAGACCGCTGGTTTATTTCATTGCTGTTCTGGGCATCGCCGAGTTAACAGGTAAACCCGTAAGGAAAAAAGGCTCCATCGATGCGGCCGATCAATGAATCGTTACTGACAATGATAGATGCCGGCGTCAACCACACATCCATTATCTTCTTTTCAAGTCAGCGGAATAATTTTCGGTTTGCCATTGCCAGTTTCAGGAAAGAGAATACTTTCCGATTTTCTGATTTTATACATACATATGAGTAGATCAGCTTGAATATCACTCTGAATATTTGGTTATGAGGTAAACCCAAGAGGACTTTAGTCGCTGGATATAACCATGGGACTAATACATAAAGTTGAAAAAAGGCGTGTAAATTGAGAATGAAGTCACGATCCACCTTGCGAAGTAAGGTATCATTAAAAAAAGAGACCGGAACATTATCATATGTGAAGTTTTTTTCGAGATAGTCGTATTCTTTTGCAAAGTCACTCAATTTTGTTTCAGGATAGGGCGTGAAAATTGATGCCCAGGGAAAACTAGGTTTTATTGCCTGGTTCAGTTTCAAAGTAGCCAGCATCTCCTCACGCGTTTCGGAGGGGAACCCAACAATATTATAAGTTCTGAATTTAACCCCATATTGATTTAATAATTTTGAGATTTTTATGATCTGCTTATTAGAATAATTACGATTCAGCAAGTCCTTCCGTATTCGTTCTGAACCTGATTCAACGCCAAAGGCAATCATGTGGCAGTTTGTATCTCGTAATAGTTTTACTAGATTCTCAGTAACAAATTCGGGATGGATGAGGCATGTATAGGGAACATCAAATCTGCGATTAAATCCATTAAAGAGATTTGTAATAAATTCCATGTCATTTCCGAGTGTATCTGAACCAAGCATGACCGCTGTTGTATTACTATAGTTCGTTAAGGCTGCACTTACCTCGTCCAAAATTCGGTCCACACTAAAATTCCGCACGTATTTGCCAAGACCTCTGTAAATCTTTCGTTGATTACTATTATGACAGTAAGTGCATGAAAATGGACAACCACGTGTCATATAAACCATTGGGAAAGTGTCAGAAGCAATAACCGAAGTATTGCGATAAATGGAATAATCCGGTAAGGGCAACGAGTCGAGTGGTTGGATCAATTGACGCATAGGATTATGCCGGACTGTACCATTCTTCTTGTAGGATATATTTTTTGTAGAAAAATCTACTACTCCTTCATCTAAAGCTTTCAACAACTCCACAGTTGGGTATTCCCCCTCCCCCCTGCAGATGAAGTCAACCTGTTGTTCATTAATAATTTCAGGATACAGAGTAGGATGGATCCCACCAATAAGTGTCTTGCATTGCGGAAAAGCTTTCTTGATTTCGAGAGCGATCTGTAACACTGTTTTATGCATTCCTGTCATGCAAGGGAATCCCACAACAGTTGGACGGTGGATTTTGATATATTCAAGTATAGAGAGGTGGTCTGCAGACACCATAACATTGTATTGATAGCCTGAGTCCTTAAGCGCACCACATATATAGTATAAACCAGGGTATGCAAATGCCTGTGTTTGTACAAATAGAATATGCCCCATTAGTAATTCTCCGGTACTTAGATAATATAGTCTTCAATAGCCTCTTTGAGCAGCGCGACTTCTCTTTGCCGCCACTTAAATGATTTTGACTCTGAAATATGGCCTGGAATAAAGCCTTATGGCCGCCGCCAGAATTCCAGGTTACTCGCAAGAGAAGCCTGGAGTTGCCCATGCAAACCCGGACACCGTTTCAACCGGCACAAGACCTAATAAAATTTGTCCCCCTCGCTTCTTTCAAATCTCATCTGACAAATCTGCTCCGAGATGAGGCCCATCATAAATATCAGGACAGATGTTGTGAATAGAAGGGCACTCATGTTTGTAAAACGGTGCCATGCAAAGAATGTATAGAGATAATAACCTAAACCCAAGCAAAACATCATAAGGCTAATGGGTAGAAATATTCTCAATGGAGAATAAAATGTACAAATCTTCGCTATGATCAAAAAGAATCTTATCCCATCTTTGAATACTTTTATTTTACTTTTTCCCTTCTTTCGGCTTTGTGCATTGATGGGAATGTATCTCATGCTCCTTCCGCTCCTCAAAACACCCAAGGTGAGTGTAGCGGGATAAGAGTAAGTGCTTGGAAGGAGGTATAAAAGGTTGCGGGCGACATCTGATTTTACGGCGCGGAAGCCGGAAGTGAGGTCTTTGACGGGGAATCTCGCAACATAGGTGGCTAGTCGGTTGTATGTCCAGTTGCCCAAGGCACGTCCCCATGAGGCCTGATGGCCCTTTGGCCTGGCACCTACAACCATATCGTAGTCTGGAAAATATTCAAGCAATTTTGCTATATCCTTAGGATTATGCTGACCATCTCCATCCATAAATACCAAGATTTTACCTGAAGCAAACCTTACACCACTTTTTACGGCAGCCCCGTTTCCAATGTTATACGGGTGACTATAAACAAGGGCGCCAGCATCTTTTGCAACCGAGGCTGTATCATCCGTTGAGCCGTCATTGACGACAATCATCTCAAAATCAGGATAGAGTGTCTTGATTCTTGTAACGACATCCCCTATTGTTTGAGCTTCATTGTATGCAGGGATGATTATTGAGACTTCTGTTTTGCTCATTTTCTACAAATCTTTTCCAGTATACTTCTAGGGCCCCTTTAGGCTCTTTTAGATACCTCCTGAAACCGCTCTTCTAAAACCACAGCAAGATCTATGCCACTATCCTTCTTATCTCTCTCTGTGTCCAGGGGACCAAAAAGATAGGCTACAATGATTGCTTTCTGTGTCTGGCAAGTCTAGCCACCACTATG
Organism: Deltaproteobacteria bacterium; assembly: GCA_030604545.1. Taxonomy (GTDB): domain Bacteria; phylum Desulfobacterota; class Desulfobacteria; order Desulfobacterales; family JAUVVS01; genus JAUVVS01. The sequence continues at coordinate 9,070 of JAUVVS010000049.1, forward strand.
AGAAGCAAGGTAATGCTCCCGTGGATGCACACGTGCACCCACCCCCCGCACTGCGTCCACCCTTTGACGTTCCGAATCCGAGCGCGGACCTCGTCAAGAAGGCAAGTGAGTGTCCGGCAGGGATCAAAATCCAC
>JAUVVS010000225.1 GCA_030604545.1 Deltaproteobacteria bacterium
AAAACAGATAAAAAATGAAGATGCCCTTATGAAGATCGCGAATGCCATTGCGATGTGTGAACCGGATGATGTCTTTATTAACACCGGATCTGAGAAAGATAGGCAGTTTATCAAAGATCTAACAATAAAAAATGGGGAGGAAGAAAAACTTCCCATGGACAAACATACGATCCATTACGATTTAAAAGATGAACAGGGAAGAATTATCGATCGTACATTTTATATCGCCAATGAAGGCGAAGAAATCAGTACGCTTGCCAATAAAATGCCTAGGGCCGAAGCGCTAATAGAAGTCCGAGATAAAATGACAGGGATCATGCACGGGAAGACCATGATCGTGGGTTTTTATTCACGTGGCCCCATTGGTGCCCCCGTATCGAACCCGGCTTTAGAGATTACCAGTTCTGCGTATGTATCACACAGCGCGGAAATCCTTTATAGAAATATGTTTTTTAATTTTGACGAAGAGGTTGATCGCCTGGATCATTTCTATACAAACATACACAGTGAAGGCTTAAATAGACCAGAAGACCTGCCGAATGCACGGGTCTTTATGGATCGAAGCCATCAAACCACCTATAGTTTTAACTGCACCTATGCCGGCAATACGCTGTTGTTGAAAAAAGGTAATCATAGATTTTCCGTAGACAGGGCTGTATACGAAAACAAAGCTAACGAGCTGACAGAACATATGTTCATTACAGGAATTGAGGCGCCGGGCGGTCGAATTACCTGGATTGCTGGAGCAGCTCCCAGTGGATGCGGAAAGACAACCACTGCAATGGCAGGGACTCATTTTATTGGTGATGATCTTGCACAAATGTGGATCGATGAGGACGGAGCTATTAAATCGATTAATACGGAATGCGGTATTTTTGGAATTATGGAAGATGTAAACTGGGAAGGTGACCCAAAGCTTATGGAACTTCTCAGAAATCCGGGAACGGAAGTTATTTGGTCAAATGTTCTGATCGACGAAAACGGTGTGCCGCACTGGACAGGGGACGGTGAAGAACCACCGCTGAAAGGTAGAAATTTTCAAGGTCCGTGGAAACAAAGTATGGTTGATGAAAACGGTAAAGCTATCCCCATATCTCATCCTAATTCGCGGTGCACGCTGGCATCGGAAGCATTGGCAAATTTTTCCGACAAAGCAGAAGATCCTAAAGGTGTGGAGACTAGAGTAGTTACTTACAGCGGTAGAGACAGTGACACAATGCCGCCTGTTTGGGCGGCAAAAAACTCCGATCATGGTGTCGTAATCGGCGCCTCAATCGTATCCGCCGCAACTGCAACTGAAGTAGGGGCAACAGGTGTTAGTAGAGCTCCCTGGGCAAATGCGCCATTTATTCCCGGCTCATTAGGCGATTATATGGACGCACAATTTGAATTCTTTGGGAATAAAAAAATTGCAGACAATAAAAAACCTGTAATGGCGGGACTCAATTATTTTCTAACTGAAGAAGCCAGAGGGGGCACCTCCAAAAGGCTGCTTGGGGAGAAGAGAGACGTAAAGGTCTGGTTGGCATGGCTTGAAAGAAAAGTACACTCGGAGGTGGATGTGATTGAAACGCCCATCGGATATCTTCCAAAGTTTGAAGATCTTAAAAATCTGTTTAAATCGATAATCGACAAAGAATATACGGAGGAGTTATATAAAAAACAATTTTCACTATATATTGATAATATCATTGCCAGAATCGAAATGCAGATAGACGCATACGGAAAAGAATCGAACATCCCCGATAAACTATTCGAAGTTCTTAATGAACAGCGTGAAGGGCTGATAACGTTGAAAGACAAATATGGCCCTATTGTAACGCCGTCTGAGCTTGAGAAGTTTCAAGCAGCCTCTCAATCTTGAGAATATGTCGTGCAGCAAAAGAACAGGAAATCGATTCTTTACATAATCTGCAGTGGCCGAATGCTGGTGGCCCTTCTTATGGGCTTTTCTTGCGGTGTCCCCCTTCTCCTTACCATAAGCGTATTGCAGGCATGGATGAAAGAAGAGGGAGTGGATCTTGCCGTAATCGGATTGATGGCACTTGTGGGTCTTCCCTATACCTTGAAGTTTCTCTGGGCTCCCTTTCTGGACCGTTTCACGTTACCTCTTTTGGGCCGCAGAAGAGGATGGTTGCTGATTGCCCAGATAACTTTGATCTTTTCCATAGCAGGTCTTGGACGGACTAATCCCGGAAACGAGCCCTGGATGGTCGCTTTGGCAGCATTTTTTGTAACCTTTTTTAGTGCATCTCAAGATATCGTAGTGGACGCCTACCGAAGGGAAGATCTTTCCGATGAAGAACTCGGGTTTGGCTCATCTTTGTACATTAACGGATATCGTGTAGGTATGCTCCTTGCTTCAGGAGGCGGCCTTATCATGGCGGATCATATGCCCTTTTCAATGGTCTATCTGATTATGGCAGCCTGCATTTTGCCCGGCGTTTTTACCACCCTCCTGGCCCCCGAGCCTGATACCCCCTTTGGAACACCTGAGACCATTAAAGAAGCTGCTTTTAATCCTCTCTTAGAATACTTTAGCCGGCAGGGTGCCATATGGATCCTGGCCTTTATCCTTTTTTACAAAATCGGCGACACCATGGCCAGCGCTATGACCATACCTTTTTATCTTGATATCGGCTTTTCAAAAACAGAAATCGGTATGGTGGTAAAATTTTTTGGTTTCTGGGCCACGATTGCCGGTAGCCTTATGGGCGGCGTTCTCATGATTAGGCTGGGAATTAACCGAAGTCTCTGGATTTTTGGTTTTCTTCAAGCCATATCCACGGCGTGCTTTGCAATTTTAGCACAGATCGGTCACAGTGTTTCTGCTTTATCAGCAGTTATATCCTTTGAAAACATGAGCAGCGGCATGGGGACAGCCGCATATGCCGCCTTCATGGCGAGCATTACAAACAAAAAATTCACAGCTACCCAATATGCGCTGCTAACAAGCCTTATGGGAGTTCCCCGGGTATTTGCCTCTGCTCCGACAGGGTTTTTTGCTAAAAATCTCGGATGGGAAAGTTTCTTTATCCTTTGTACCTTAATAGCCATTCCAGGTATGCTTCTCCTGCTCAAATTTGCACCCTGGGCTTTAAGATCTTCGACAAATAGAGAGCTTTGAAAAATGATAGGCGTTCACAGGTTCAGGGTTCCCCGTTCAGCGTTATCTATCACTCAAAATCAGCAGCACAAAAAGCAGGCCAAAGTATTTCAAAATGGTATAAAATTACGCTGGCTTTTGTTGGTTATGTGTTTCCCTCAACCTCTGAACCCTGAACCTTTGAACCCGTGAACGGTTATTTAAACCTTAACTGCTGTCTCCATTCTTCTCTTCCCTTCTTAAAAAAAACGTCATCCTTGCCGATATGCGTCACAATGACCCCCGCAACAGATCCCCCTTCACGAACAATTTTACCGTTAACAACCACTATGCGGCTTTTCGGATCACTGGACCAGGCAATTGCCTGCAGTTCCAACCGGGACTCTTCGACTTGTTTAACAGGTATTGATGCAAATTTTTTGGCTTTTGTATTTTGCTCATTTTTTTGGTTAGTTATTCTATCAGTTGTCTCCTCCTGAGACAAATCCGGTAAAGCAGATATCTTTTCAGAAATATTTAAAGATTTTGTTGGCTCTATTTTTGTTTTTGCATCAAGTGGAAGTGTCTTTTCCCTAACTTTGTGGGTAGGTAGGAATGGCGTTTTTTCCGCTTGGGGAATCGGTTCAGATTTTTCGTTGCCCATCAGAGAGGCCGCCTCTATCTGAGGCGAATGCGTAACGGGAGGCTTCATTTCAGAAATAACAGTCGATTTTTCCGGCTTTATTTCTTTTATTGCAATGAATTCCGGTTCTTTATCACGATATTGCCCCTTTGAGATTAGCCACCCGCCAACAGATAGAACCATGAGAGAGAAAATGAGAAAAAAGCAGCCGATAGAGAACCGAGGTACTTTCACACGCTGATATATGGCTTGTGTTATCCGTCTTTTTTGTGGCCGGAATCGAATTCGGTTTTGCTCTGGAAATTCGTTTTCAAGCTTTTTCAAAGCTTTTAATATGGAACTCAATTTTCAAACATCCTTCCTGCTCCGGATAAACCGGAGGAGTTAATCGTTATTAGTCATTGGTTATTAGTTTAAGGTTGGTTATTGAAGATCAATTTTATCATCCCATTAACGAATAACAAATAACTAATTCATAATATGAGGAATCTTAAAATCATTTTTTTCATTGTAAAGGACGATCTTGGTCGTGGAACCCACAACCCCATCAACTTGTATGCCGTGCTTCTTCTGGATTTCTTTTACAGCATGTTGGGTTGATTCATCATAAAATGGGTTGATTTCAATATTATTGAACCCAATATCATGCAAAAGTATCTTTAACGTTATTATAGTATCCTTTGAAGAATTTAGCGGAATAGTACCCGTCAAGGAAAGAAAATTTTTCCAGGGGATATATGCCACACCTG
>JAUVVS010000267.1 GCA_030604545.1 Deltaproteobacteria bacterium
ACTACCAGCCGGAAGCATACATTCCTTCATCCGATACTTATATACAAAAAGATTCTTCAATAAACGAAATGATAGACAAGTTGCGCCATTCTGCTACAAGGTCCGTCCTGACGCGCAGAGATGTTATTATTGTAGCTAGTGTATCATGCATATTCGGAATTGGCGCTCCTGAAGATTATATGTCCATGAGTATAGATATTGAAAATGATACGGATCTAGCTCGCGACAAACTCATTTCTGATCTTGTTGCCATGCATTATGAGCGTAATGATATCGATTTTCACCGGGGAGTCTTCAGGGTAAGGGGTGACAGGGTTGAGATATTTCCAGCCTATGAGGAAGACAGGGCTGTACGTATCGATTTCTTTGGAGATCAGATTGACGGCGTTTCAGAGATTGATCCACTCAAAGGTGATGTAAAAAGGCGCTTGAAAAGAGTTGCCATATTTCCTGCAAGCCATTATGTAACTCAAAAAACGGCACTTAAAAAAGCAATCAAAGCAGTAATTTTGGAGCTAAATGAAAGAATCAATTATTTTCGGGATGAAAAGAAGTTGATAGAAGCCCAGAGAATCGAAGAGAGGACAAATTTTGACCTTGAGATGATGCAGGAACTGGGATACTGCACCGGTATTGAAAACTATTCACGTCATCTTACAGGAAGGGCAGCAGGAAAGCCTTCTCCTACTCTTCTGGATTACTTTCCGGGTGATTACCTGATATTTATAGATGAAAGCCATATCGCCGTGCCCCAGCTTAATGCTATGTATAAAGGGGACAGATCAAGAAAGGAAACGCTCATTGAATATGGATTCAGACTTCCCTCTGCTCTGGACAATCGGCCTCTTAAATTCGAAGAATTTAATTTGAAAATATCACAGGTTATCTATGTATCGGCAACCCCTGCTGAATATGAGCTTCAAAATGGGCAATCTGCGGTAGTAGAGCAGATTGTAAGACCTACAGGTCTTACAGACCCTGAAATAGAGGTTCGAGGCGCATCAAATCAGGTTGATGATCTTTTTGAAGAAATTTTGATAAGGAACAAAAAAGACGAAAGGGTCCTGATTACTACTTTAACAAAACGTATGGCCGAAGATCTTACTGAATATTATGCTGATCTTGGAATAAAAGTGCGTTATCTTCATGCAGACATAAATACGTTGGAGAGAATGGATATTATACGAGATTTGAGAATGGGCAAATTTGATGTCCTGATTGGAATCAATCTCCTTCGTGAAGGGCTTGATATACCGGAGGTTTCACTTGTTGCAATCCTTGATGCCGACAAGGAAGGTTTCCTTCGTTCTGCTAGATCGTTAATCCAGACATGTGGCCGTGCCGCAAGAAATGTTCACGGCAAGATAATAATGTATGGTGATAAAGTAACAAGATCTATGCAGCAGGCTATAGATGAAACAAACCGGCGCAGCAAAATTCAGAATACCTATAATAAAAAACACAACATCACTCCTGCAAGTATTGAGAAAGATATAACATCTATCTTTGAGTCGGTGTATGAATCTGATTACGTATCTGTAAATAAGGTGTCGGAACCTATCGCCGAATACCGATCATTTGATGATTTAGATGAAATGATAAAAGATTTGGAAGCTGAGATGAAACAAGCGGCTAAGGAACTTGCATTTGAAAAGGCTGCAGAGCTGAGGGACCAGATTCTGGAGTTGAAGAAACTTCAAGTATTTGAGTTTTGAGCTTTATGAAAGAAATTCTGAATGAAAAATTATCGAGGGTCCCTTTTGAACCTGGCGTATACCTCATGAAGGATGCGGATGGAAGGGTTATTTATGTGGGTAAGGCCAGGAACCTCAAAAAGAGGATTTCTTCATATTTTAAGAAACCAGGGCAATTAGATTTAAAAACCGGTGTTCTGGTTAAAAAAATTTTCACATTTGAGACGATAATAACCAGAACAGAAAAAGAGGCCCTGATCCTTGAATCAAACCTTATCAAGCGGCACAGACCCCGATATAATGTTATATTGAAAGATGACAAACGGTATCCCTCTTTGCGTCTAGACATGAAAAGTCCATATCCCAATCTTAATATAGTTCGAAAAACAGCAAAGGATAGTAATATGTATTTCGGTCCCTTTGCTTCTTCCCATGCCGTACGACAGACACTTAAGATAATCCATAAAACATTCAAGCTTCGTAAGTGCAAAACCAGGGATTTTCATTCCAGGTCACGTCCCTGCTTGAATTATCAAATTGAAGCATGCCTTGCACCCTGCTGCATCAGTGTTGATAAAGATACATACAATGAAATCGTAAAAGAAGTTGTCCTCTTTTTAAAAGGGAGAACCCCTTATCTCATTAATAAAATAAAAAAAGAAATGATGTGGGCGGCAAAAGCACAAGAATATGAAAAGGCGGCGATACTCAGGGATAAAATATTTGCCCTTGAAAAGACTCTTGAAAAACAGATTTCTGTTACTACGGATTTCATGGACCGGGATGTGCTTGCCGTTGCAAGGTCTCCGGAGTCTTCAATAATTACTCTCTTTAATGTCCGTGGCGGATATCTTTTAGGAACGCAACATTTTGATTTTGCAGAGACCATGTCAACTGATACGGAGATGATAGGAGCATTTATTAGACAGTATTATGAAAAGATCCATTTTATTCCCAAAGAGATTCTGGTGCCGATCCTGCCTGAAGATGCCTCATTACTTGAAGACCGGCTAAGAAACATAAAGGGGCAAAAAGTAAGCCTGGTATTTCCCAAAAGGGGTGAGAAAGCACATCTTTTAAAGATGGCAATACACAATGCAGAAAATGAGCTGAAAATAAAGATTGCTTCTGAAACAGCTGATATGGATATTCTTGCTCGACTTCAGAAAAAGCTGAAAACGGATAGAATTCCCATTACTATTGAGTGCTTTGATAATTCAAACATTTCAGGAACAAATCCCGTAGCCGGCATGGTGGTATTTGAAAAGGGAAAACCAAAAAAATCCCGGTACCGAAAATATAGAATCAAAACAGTTGCCGCGCATGACGACTATGCCTATATGGCCGAGGCCCTGAAACGTCGTTACGGCAAAGGAGAACAATCAAAACCTTTTCCGGATCTTTTGCTGGTAGACGGTGGAAAAGGACAGCTGAATATTGCACTATCCGTTATTAAGGAACTGAAAGTTAAAGAAGGTTTTGAAATTATTGGAATAGCAAAAAAAAATGAAGAAAAGGGAGAAACTATTGACAAGGTTTATAAACCAGGCAGAAAAAACCCTATAAGTTTTGGAAGAGAAGGAGACCTTCTCCTTTTCTTACAGAGGATAAGGGATGAAGCCCATCGCTTTGCCATTTCTTATCAGCGTAAACTTAGAACCAAAACATCTATGCGTTCCAGGCTGGATGCTATTCCCGGAATCGGCAAAAAGAGAAAAGAAACCATTCTCAAGCATTTTGGCGGCATCAAAAAAATTCGGGCAGCCACACTTAAAGAACTAAGCGCTCTGCCCGAAATGAATTATAAAGCTGCTGAAGCAGTTCGAAAAGCATTGAACTCAGAGGGATATCTGGGACATCCATAAATA
>JAUVVS010000167.1 GCA_030604545.1 Deltaproteobacteria bacterium
AAATTCTTAACTTTTCATGTTATTGCGAGCACACATATTTTAGGTTTATATGTTTGTCAACATTATTTTTTTTAAAAAATGCCAATTATTGATTATTTGTATTTTAGCTGTTTGAAAACAAGGCCGCTTAAAAGATAATTAAATTTTAACCGTGTAAAACTCGCGCACCCTCAAACAATTACACGGCTGAAAATTTAATCACCTTTCAAGCTTATTTGTATAAACTGGTTTCAAAGGGCTAAAGTATTACTTAAAAATAATTTTTTTAAATCAAGTTAATCCTGCCTGTCCCGTTAAATTTATTTTTATTTAACTGGGGTTAATCCTGTCTAAAAAAATATTGGTTTTGTTCAGATTATAACAGCAATTACCATGCCAGAAAGGCACATATAAGGATAATAGAAGAATAGTTAGTAAATTTACAATATTAGATATGAGAGGCTCTGTTTGTCAAGTTTTGATGAGAGCGTAAAATTACTTGACGACTATCCCAATATGGCATATGTATTAAATAAAATATATTGAATTCGAACATTTAAAATATTAGATGCCATTTTGGGATAGTCTTTTCCGGGATAGGGATTTGCAATTAAAATGGATAACAGCATAATCATAATTGACGATGATCAGGATTTCCTGGACATATTAAAAGGAAAGTTGATTAATATCGGCTTTAAAAATGTTCAAATTGAGTATGACCCAATAAAGGTTGTTTCTATTTTTGAAAAGGGTGGGGTCTTTGATATTGCCTTAATAGATATGACTATGCCGGATATGGATGGAATAGAATTGCTTGAAGCATTAAAAAGAACATGTCCCAGGACCGAATGTGTTATGGTGACGGCTGTAAATGAAGCCAGGGTCGTGGTAGAGTGTCTTAAAAAAGGCGCCTATGACTATCTTGTTAAGCCGATCTCAAACGAAGACCTTGCCGTATCAATAAATCGGGCCCTTGAAAGAAAACGGCTTTTCGATATTCTAGATATTGAAAAAAGCAAGACTTTACCTGAATTGACACGTAAAGAACCTTTTAAATCTATCATAACTAGATCTCCCAAGGTTCTCAGAGTATTAAAGGAGGCGGAACTTCATGCCGCCAGCGATGTTCCCGTGCTGATCACGGGTGAAAGCGGTACCGGTAAAGAACTGCTTGCCAAAGCCATTCATGCTGCGAGCCCCAGGGCAAAATTTCCCTTTACTCCTATTAACATGGCTTCACTGACAAGCAGCTTATTTGATGCTGAATTTTTTGGTCACACAAAGGGTGCCTTTACAGGTGCGGAAATAGGGCGAGTGGGCTATATCGAGTATACAAATCAGGGGACATTGTTTTTGGACGAGATCGGCAATCTTCCTCTTGAATTACAAGGGAAACTTTTACGTGTTTTACAGGATGGAGAATATATTAAGCTGGGAAGCAGTCGGCATCAAAAAGCGGATATTCGCTTTATAGCAGCAACTAATCAAGATCTTGACGGCTTGATGACCAAAAAAATGTTTCGGAATGATCTATATTACCGCATCAGAGGAGGAAGGCTTCACTTACCGCCTTTGAGGGAAAGAGAAGAAGATATTCCGTTTTTGATAAACAAATTTCTGGAACAAGATTGTAAAAATACTGAAAGTTGTCATCTTGAAGAAAATGTCATGCATTTATTATTGGACTATGATTATCCCGGCAATATTAGAGAGCTCAAGTCTATTATTCAGTCTACAGTTAATCTGGCACAGGGAATGCCTATCTCAACTAATTATCTACCCGATTATTTACAAAAGCGAAAATCGATATCAAAGCGTAAACCTGCATTTAAATCAGGATCGATTGTTCCCCTGGCACAAGTTGAAAAGTTCCATATTCTCAAGGTTTATTATGAGATGGGGAAAAATAAATCCCAAACAGCAAGGATTTTAGGCATTGGCCTGAATACCCTCCGGAGGAAGCTTAGATCGTATGGAGTGAAATAAATTCGACTTTTTGCGAATTCATCAAACTTAACAGAAAAGATGGAAACAGGCCCCTGCCCTTTTTTTATTAAGCTGCTCGTTGTAAAGTTTTATTGCTTTTTGGTTTGGCGCGGATAGAAATACTATGCCTTTTTGAGAAAGAAGCTCTGCAAGTCCGGCTTTAGGTTTCATTAAGCCATAGATACCTGTTCCGGCCACTATCACTTCCGGCTCGGATTCAATAAGCAAAGCAATGTCTTTTATCGAAAAACGATGTCCTCTTTCGCGCCACCAGTTATCGACCACGCGTCCGTCCGGATAAATGACAAGATCCGAAGAAAATTTCCTCCCGTCAATAACCATTGATCCAAATGAACATGCTTCTATCATCATTACCTCATTTGTAACTGCCCAGGTAGCTCGCTCTCCGAGGCGTAGGCTCTATGAGCCGGAGGCCACTAAGGCACTAAGGCACTAAGATTTTTGAATATTATTTTTCTAGGATTTTCTTGAAATACATTCTTTTCTTTCTCACTTCCCTTTGCCTGTCCCTGAATCCGTCAACCTCTGAACCCTGAACCTTTGAACCCGTGAACGGTTACAAAGATTTTTTACTAAAATTATTGAATTATGTCAAAATTAAATGTATTAATGGTCTCGTAAAAAGTAGAAAATCGTCTTTTTACCTGGTTTTAAGTTTCCTGCCCGCCATTGCTATATGGCGATAGCAGGCGGGTAGGTGTTAGGTTTTAAGTGCCTAATTTAAATACTAAAAAATATCTTAAATCTTAAAACTTAAAACTTAAAACTTGATGAATTCGACTTTTTACGAATTCATCATTTATGACATACAAAACACGCATCTTTTTCGGTCTGAACACTCGATTTTCTACCGGTTTCTTTTGATTTCGGGAAGGGTATGGACATAACTTCCATGAACATTCTATCAATATTAGATTTAGCGTGTTCTGTCATAACGGTCTCTTTAGCGTGGCATTCAGCACAATCGTCCATTTTCATCCGATCCCATGTATTCTTTTTAAAGCCTGCAATATTCTTTCCCCATATATCCCGGCTGTAACCTGTGATCCTGTTTTCTTCATAGACCCTTAAATTTTCAGACTCTCCTATCGGGCCGTGGCATATGACACAATCAATTTTTCCCATCTTGACATGAGCTGCATGGGAAAAGAATACGCAATCCGGCTGCCTTGAATATATCATCCAGGGAACCTCTTTTCCTTTTTGGATGTACTTTTCAACCAATTTAACCTCATCCGGATCTTCTCCCTGGGCTTCTTCATGGCAATCAATACAGGTTTCAAGTTCTGGAATCCCTGCGAAACTACCGTCTTCACGAAAATAGTGGCAACTTTCACATCCTTCTTCAACTTCCGCAACGTGAAGAACATGGTTAAAATCGATGGGTTGCTTTTTCTGGGAATAGAGCAGTTTCGGAAAAACGATCCATCCTAAAATAAGACTCACAGCAAGACCGATAATGAAAAAAAGGAGAATAGAATCTACAGAAACATCTTTAGCTTCTTCATTTTGTGTGCTCATGGAAACTCCGTTGCGCTATAGCTGATGATTTAAAAAAATATTAAAAAATATATATTGGCGCTGTTTACCTTTGGATCTTATATTTGTCAAGAAAAAACCGAGGATTATTCAGAAGTTCAGACATCGTCAAATAGTTAAGTGGTTAACTACTCAACTACTCGACGACTTAACGAGATCAGAAGTTTGGTTTTTTGCATTTTTTAACGATGCCTTGATAAAATCTCTAAATAAAGGGTGAGGGTTCATTGGGCGCGACTTGAATTCAGGGTGGAATTGACATCCAAGGAACCATGGATGGTTCTTGATTTCGACGATTTCAACGAGTTCACCATTCGGAGAAACACCGCTGATGACCAGCCCTTTTTTTTCAAATTTTTCTTTATATTCGTTGTTGAATTCGTACCTGTGTCGGTGCCTTTCTGAAATATCGGAAATTCCGTATGCCTTATAAGCAAAAGTTTCATTAATAATATGACATGGATAAGCGCCGAGACGCATGGTTCCACCCTTGTCTGAAGTTATATCTCGCTTTTGAATTGTTTCTGTCTTGTCATCATACCATTCTTTCATGAGGTAAATAACAGGATACGGCGCATCACAATCAAACTCGGAACTGTGTGCATTTTTCATATTTGTCACGTTGCGCGCAAATTCTATAACAGCAACCTGCATCCCAAGACATATGCCGAAATATGGAATCTTGTTTTCCCTTGCATATTTAACTGCGAGTATTTTTCCCTCCACACCTCGTGATCCAAATCCGCCGGGCACAAGTATACCGCCGGCTTCCTTAAATATCTCTTCGCAACTTGTTTCATCAATCTTTTCCGAATCAACAAATATAAGATTAACCTTGCAGTCATTAGGAACACCGCTATGATACAGCGCCTCGTTTAAACTTTTATATGATTCCGTCAAATTGACATATTTCCCGACAATTGCAATATTAACAGAATTTTTCGGAGCTTTGTATTTTTTAACGAATTCTTCCCATTCCTCCAGCCTAGGCGCCCTTGTCCAGATGTGAAGCAACTCCACAATTTTATCATCCAGACCTTCCTTATGAAATATCAGAGGAACTTCATATATACATTCAACATCTTTTGCAGTGATAACTTCATCCACCCTTACATCGCAAAACAATGCAATCTTGGACTTAATCTCTTTAGACAGATATCTGTCAGTGCGGCAAAGGAGTATATCAGGCTGAATACCTATACTTCTAAGTTCCTTTACACTGTGTTGGGTCGGCTTAGTTTTAACTTCTCCCGCAGTTTCAATATAAGGCACAAGGGTAAGATGAATGTATAGTACATTATCTTTCCCCGCGTCAGTTCTGAATTGACGGATAGCTTCCAAAAACGGCAGACTCTCAATATCACCAATCGTTCCACCTATCTCAACAATGACCACGTCTACTCCATCGGCCACAAGTTTAATGCTTTTCTTTATTTCGTCTGTAATGTGCGGAATAACCTGCACCGTTCCTCCCAGGTATTCCCCTTTCCTCTCCTTGGTTATAACGGAATGGTATATCTTACCAGTGGTAAAATTGTTGTCCTGACCTACTTTGGCGCTGGTGAACCTTTCATAATGTCCGAGATCCAAATCGGTTTCTGAGCCGTCATCTGTTACAAATACCTCTCCATGCTGAAAAGGATTCATGGTTCCTGGATCAACATTAATGTAAGGATCAAGTTTTTGAATCGTTACGGTAAGACCGCGACTTTCAAGAAGTGCTCCGATGGATGCAGAAGCAAGCCCCTTGCCAAGGGATGAAAGTACTCCACCAGTCACAAATATAAATTTTGTATTATAAGCCATGTATTTTTCCTTAATATTATATGATGAATTCGACTTATTACGAATTCATCATTTAAAATGCAACAAAAAAATATGGCGAAGCGATCTATGTTAAAATATAACCCTTATTTGTACAAGTTCAGCCACCAAGACACAAAGAAGAGATATCAATTTAAACCT
>JAUVVS010000089.1 GCA_030604545.1 Deltaproteobacteria bacterium
CAATCATTTTGTTCTACGGCTTTATTGAAAATATCAAAGCTTTTGAGCAAGATTCTCCTATTTACCCCGGTGAAAAACATACCTATCAGCTTAGATGGAATTTCAAACCGGCCGGAGAAGCCGTTCTTGAAGTGCTTCCCATAGAAACCATCAATGGTGTTAAATCATATCATTTTGTTCTTACAACTAAATCTAATTCATTTATAGATTTGTTTTATAAAGTCCGCGACAGGATAGATGCCTATTCAGACTTAGATATGACCCACTCAATTCTGTATCAAAAAAAACAGAAGGAAGGAAAAACCAAAAGAAATATTGTTGTGAATTTCGATTGGGGCAAAAAAGAGGCTCAATATTCAAATTTTAAAAAAAAGAGGAAATCTATTTCCATATTACCTGGATCATTTGATCCGTTATCTGTGTTTTATTATTCTCGTTTTCTTGATCTGAAAGATATAAAAGAAATCAAGAGGCCGGTAACTGACGGGAAAAAATGTGTAATAGGAATTGCCAAAGTCATTAAAAGGGAAAAAATCAAATTGAAAAACGGAACGTATGACACCTATCTGCTGGAACCCGATCTGAAGCATCTTCGCGGTGTATTTGAAAAAAGCAAAAATGCTAAAATTAAATTATGGGTAACAGCAGATAAATCACGGATTCCCGTTAAAATAAAGAGCAAAGTGATTATTGGAAGCTTTATAGGAGAGCTTATTTCAGCTAAAGGTATTACGGGTTCAGAGGTTCAGGGTCACCAAAAATCTGAAGCGTTGATTTTTTAATTCTGACTGGAGAAGGCATGAGAATAAATCGATTATGAAGAAAGTCCTTTTAACAGTACAGCAGTATTTTGACCTAAGACGTCATGGTTGTAGCCTCCCTCAAGGAGCGCAAAGCAACCACCTCCACAGGCACGGGAAGCTTCTCGTACCATGGAACCAATGGTTATATAGTCTTCAGTAGTAAGAAGGCCTCCCCAGTCCTCTATGTGGTAATCGAAGCCGGCCGAGATACCGATCAAATCAACTTGAACCCCTGACAAAATTTGTTCAACCTCCTGAATGTATTCCTCTCGTGTCCGTGTGGACGGATTATGGATTTCTACCCAGTCTTTATCCCCCAAGATGTTTACCGTTCCGTCCCCGAAATGTAGATCGATATCCAGCACAAGGGCCTGTTTTATAAGCTTCTCCTTATGCATGGCAAGAAGTGCCACAACCATGTTGTTAAAGTAGCAGAAGCCCCATGCGCTGTTGGCCGAAGCGTGGTGTCCGGGTGGGCGTATTAAACCAAAGGCAGGCTCACTAAGTCCCATACGGGCGGTCTGAATAGCGCCTCCTGCGGCCAGGGAAGCAATAGTATAAAGACCGCTTGCTCGGATATGATTGATGTGATCCAGTGTATGAGCGGCGGCGATATCGGCTTCTGATGCGGGTTCGGCTGTAACGATATCAACTTCAGGCTTAATCACCTCTACTATTGCCTCCATACGTCCCTCTGAAGACGCAGGATCAGAGGTATAAACCTGAAAAAAATCTTCGTGAAAGATAACCTTCATGATTTTCTATCTTTACCAGAAAGCAGAACCAGTTTGGAAGCTGTACTTTGCGAGGCTATTCTGTAAATCCATAATGAAAGATTTCGTAGTCGGTTTTTCCTCCAAGCAAAGAATCTATTTTATCCTGGATTTCCTTTCTTTCCTGACTTGACAACCATTTTTTCCAGTCATCAGAGGAATTCCATGAACTGATGACTAAGAATTCTTCGGGTTTTTCAAGGTTTCTTAATGTTTCACCGGAAATATAGCCATCTTGGCTTGTAGCATGAGCTCTCATTTGCCTGACAAGGGGTATCATATCTTTTGCTTTTTCTTCGGGCACTCTCCGTTTAATTAAAATTTTTACAGCCATTTTGTCCTCCTTTTATTTTAAATTCCTATTTTTGTATCAAAGACTGAATCGTTAGCTTTTATAATTAGAACCATCAATCCACATCCTTGGGACCTGGATTTTTAGTATTATTCAATACCTCATATGTTCTGTCAAGATATTTTGCAGGTAATTAGTACTTGACCGAAAACTCCGGTTTTCGGTTAAAACTCTAAATCCGAATTTCGAAACACGAAACAATGACAGAAATCAAAAATGTTCCAATGACAAAAACGTTGAATTTTAATGGGTTTGTTTCCATCATTTTGCCATTTTGTGTATTGCATCTACGATTCTTAACCTTTTGAATCAAGATAGAAAGAGCAATGATTACCGGTGTACTCTATCTCTTATATGTAGACTTATCGTATGGCATTCCAAAGGCTTTCGGATCTTATGGAATTTTCATATTAAATTGAAAAAGAGAAGCGGGTGCATATCCATTATTGTGCACTCCGAATCCTGCATATAATTATCGGTTTTATGCATCTTTTTAACTTTGGTTGTTTTTTCTTGACAAAGAAAAAATTCTGTTCTATTATTCAATAAATAAATTGAATAATTAATTTATAAAATACTTGAGGAGAATGAAATGAAAAATCCAAACCGAGCTTTTAAAGATGCGATTTATGAGCAGTTTGCACGAATTGGAAAGGCCGTTTCCAGTCCTAAACGATTGGAACTTCTAGATATTCTTTGCCAGGGACCAAGAACGGTTGAGGTTTTGGCGAAAGAATTAAGCCTGACGGTTGCCAATGCCTCTCAACATCTGCAGATTCTGCGAACAGCCCGTCTGGTAGAGACCGAGAAAGAGGGATTGTTTGTCATATATCGACTTGCCGATCAGGCAGTCTGCGAATTCTTTCTCGCTATGAGGGTGCTTGCTGAGAGCCGATTGGCCGAGGTTGAGCAGATCAAGCGTCAGTTTCTGGAGGGAAGAGAGGGAATGGAACCCGTGAATCGAGAAGCGCTCCTGGAACTGGTTCGGGAAGGAGCTGTGACCGTTTTGGATGTTCGTCCAGCAGAGGAATACAATGCCGGACACATTGCCGGAGCCATTTCTTTACCGCTTAAGGAATTAGAGCGACATTTTTCCGATCTGCCCCGCGACCAGGAAATCGTTGCTTACTGTCGTGGACCCTATTGCGTTCTTTCCATTCAAGCCGTTGAGATGCTTCGCGCGAAGGGTTTTAAGGCCGTGCGCATTGAAGAGGGAATCCAGGATTTTCGAGCAATGGGGTTTCCTATCGTTGTAAACGAAGAGGTCTAATTCCTGCAGAGGATTACGGCGGAATTGGAGGAATGTTATTAATAAGTCAAAAATAGTCTATTCGACTTTCTGAACCAAAATAGGAAGTACCGTCGATGAAAGATACAAAAAAAGCTCTATTCGCACTGGTAGCCGCAGCTATCACCATTGGCTACCTTTGGCAAACGAACCGTGTCGTCACCCCGAAGGAGGCTACTTGGAATGATGTGCTGACCGAGGCCAGGCTGGGCAACTATCGGATTATTAGCACGGATGAATTATTGGAGCGGTACGAAAAAGATCCCGATAAGATGCTTCTCGTGGACACACGGCAAGAGTGGGAATATCGAACAGGCCATATTAAAAAAGCCCAAAATTTCCCCCTTGAACCAACCTGGTTGTCTCGCTGGCGCAATAAGGAAGCTCTCGAGGCATTTCTGGGACCAGATAAGGAACGCTTTATTGTGTTTTACTGAGCAGGTTTGGCTTGAGTCCGCAGCGACTCGGCGGCCCGGGTGGCCGTAAAACTTGGTTATAAAAACGTCTACCGTGTTCCCTTGGGTTATCCGGAATGGCATGCAAAAGGTCTGCCCATGGACACCTCCCCAGCCGGACTTGCTGAGATGGCCCCGCAATCCGACACATCAAAGCCTATTCAGGGCTGGGCTATAATTTGGACGCTTCTGGGCATCTTTGCCGGCGGCATCGCCCTTAACCTAACACCGTGCGTTTATCCTCTGATCCCGATCACGGTTTCTTATTTTGGCGGCAAAACTGGTCAGAATCAGGGAAAATTGTTGATTCACGGTGTTTGCTACATCGGCGGTTTATCAGTCACCAATTCCCTGCTGGGCGTAACTGCCGCCCTTACCGGGAGTTTAATGGGGGCTATGCTACAAAGCCCTGTTGTGCTGGGCGCGGTTGCGGCTATTTTGGTATTTTTTGCAACCAGCCTCCTCGGGTTTTGGGAATTGCGACTGCCATATTGGCTGACCCAGGCAACCTCAAAATCATACTCCGGCTATTTCGGCAGTCTTTTCATGGGTATTACACTTGGCGTCGTTGCCGCGCCTTGCATCGGACCGTTTGTACTGGGATTGCTCACCTGGGTGGCCGGCATGGGCAATCCATGGCTGGGTTTTTTAATCTTTTTTACTTTGAGCATCGGTCTGGGTCTGCCACTTTTCTTTCTAGCCATGTTCTCAGGGAAATTGGATATGCTGCCGCGATCCGGCGAATGGATGGTCTGGATTAGCAAACTCATGGGCTGGGTATTGGTGGGTATGGCCGCCTATTTCATACGACCGCTTTTGCCTCAAACCGCAGGAATTTTAGTGCTTTCCGCTGTAGCCCTGGCGGCCGGTCTGCACCTGTGTTGGATCGACCGCACCCGGGCCGCATTTCGGGCCTTTGATTGGATGAAGACCGGCACTGGCATTATTGGACTAGTGGTAGCTACTTACATGATTGGTTCATTAATCATGCAGGGACCTGGAATTCAATGGCATGCATATTCGGATCAGCTGTTATCCGAAGCAGTTGAGAAACAAAAACCGGTAATTATTGATTTTTCCGCCACATGGTGTGCTCCCTGCAGGGAACTGGATGAGGTCACTTTCCACGACCGTGAAGTTGTCAAACAGGCAGGGCAGGACTTTATTATGATCAAGCTGGATCTCACACGCAAAGGCAATCCGGATAGCGAGCGCCTTTTACAAAAATATGACGTCAAAGGCGTTCCGACGGTTGTGTTTTTGGATCGGCAGGGAAAAGAACGCCGCGATCTGCGTCTGGTGGATTTCCTGCCTCCCGACCAATTTTTAGTCCGAATGGCAGAAAATAAAAAAATGTAGAAGACGGCAAGCAATTATTTTATTTTAGAAAGGAGGAATTCATGTTGAAGGTCAGATTTTTCATTAACCTCCCCAATGGGAAGCCGTGAAAACACTTTAAGAAAATGATGCCCAGGCTGGGTGAAAGATATAAAATTGATATTGAAACCATTGAAAAACCAAAAGACGAATACTTGACCGACGAATATTTTGAACTCGATCTGCCGGTGGCTCCGGCCGTTATGGTGGGTGATGAAATCCTCGTTGAAAGTACCGATGTTTCAGAAGACAAGCTTGAGGACGCGATCTGCCGCCATCTGGGACTTGCCGGACCGCCAAAGAAGAAATCAATTTTTAGCAGGATTACCGGAAAATAACCAAAGCTCATATCACAAGAAGTGCTTGGGCGATTTTCAACAAGTTGAGAAGTGAATTATGCCGGGCCAAAAGACATATAAATTTAAGGGATTAACCATCAAGGTTCTCAGTTACTTGGGTCTCGTCTACGCCGTCATTGGCTGGCTAAACGAGGTGTTGTTCCAATGGACTTCCAGTCCATTGTTGAGCCATTACTCCGAGTATATTGCCATTGGTATTTTCGGAATCTACAGAGTGGCTGTTGAGAAAAATCCCTATACTAAAAAGAAGATCGCGGTATTGACCGCAATGGTTCTGGGATTCTGGGCTTTGCTTCCCTATCTTTTTTCCCTTACAGAACCTGCCTTGGGATACTATAGTGGCAAAGCCATTTGGGGGCGGAGTTTACACGTTCCCATGACGCTGACCTTTTTTGTTTCAATTTTACTTGTGCTGCTTTTTGGCCGACGAGCCGTGTGCAGCTGGAATTGTCCCTGCGTCGGCACCAGAGATACAATGGGGGCAGCGTTCAGGAAAAAGACCATTAAATCTGAGAAGGCCTGGAAGTTCAGACACCTTAAATGGATGCTCACCAGTTTCTATTTTGCCTTGTTTGTCGTTGTTCTGCTTCCATTTCCAAAAGCAAAGTTGCTCGTAGATGTGTTTTCTGGGATCGTCGGTGTAATTTATTTTGCTTCCTTTCTTTTTATTCCGCTCACAGGGAACCGCAACTGGTGTCGCTGGCTGTGCCCTTACGGCCAGACGTTCGGGGTCTTAAACAAAGCAGGGTTCTACAAAATCAAGGCGGATAAGGAAAAATGCATTTCCTGCGGAAAGTGCACCAAAGAATGCGATATGGGCATCCCGGTTCAGCATCTTGTTGAAACAAAAGGTGAGGTGAACGTATCCGATTGTGTGGGCTGTGGGCGCTGTATCACAAACTGTCCGAAAGAAGTATTATCCTTTTCCGATGTTAGAAACCTTTTTAAAAGGACTCCTTCTTCGGTTGAATATGGCCGGTTAAAGGATGTAGGTCTTCAAGGAAAAGAATTTAATGTGATAACATCATCTACTCAAAAAATTGAGAACCGTAAACCATCAATATTAGAGCACTTTAAAGATGATCTAATAAATAGTTCGCTTGAAGCAAACCAGAGCACCTGCGAGTTATTGGATCTAAATCCAGAAGAAAATATGAAACAAGGGGAAAAAGAGCATGTTGAAAGTCAGATTTTTTCTCAATGAACCCAGGGGAAAGACATGAAAGCATTTCGAAAAAATAATTCCCAGGTTGGGTGAGAAATACGGCCGCTCGGCAGTAGTAAAACATATGCCGTAGACGTCAGGGTGACGGCAGCCACGCATCGAAACCTTAGCGAAATGGTGAAGCAGAATGGTTATCGCCGAGATTTATACTACCGCAAATCTTAAATATTATACAAGGACTGAAATTGTAAGTTTTTCGTGCCTAAAGTCAGTCGGAATTGTATTGAGCATTAATCCATTCCTTCATTTTTTCTTTTATAATATCATGGGATTCCTCTAATAGTTGTTCTCCACTCTTTTGATAATAAACACGACCGCGTCTGATGAAAATATGATCGATTAATCTGCCTCCTTTTTTCTCTATCTCTTTCTGAAATAGCTCTATTTCCCCTGATTTAAATCGGCTATTGAAAGTATTGAATAGAACTACCTTTTTTTCTTTGAAGTCGTTCTTTTCAACGAATGTCCACAAGGGGGGTGCAGGACGATACCACCAGATCGGGGAACCAATAAACACTAGTCGATATTTTTCCATATCAACAACTTCCGGTTTTATTTGAACCATAGTTACCTTATCATCGGCGTCGTTGCCGGCGTTGCGCCAACCCTGATAGTCCAAGGAGTATCTTTCGGCTTCAATCTTTACGATGTCGGCATTGAATTTCCTTGCAATTTCCCGGGCCATTGCTTCCGTGTTTCCTGAGCGGGAATAGTATATAACCAACACATCAGAGGCGTTGTTCTGCTTTGGAGTGTAGGGGGGACTATGGAAATAGGTTCGATCTTTAACTTGTACGAGGACAAATGATGCGATAGCTGCAACAACTATGAAAACAACTGCAACTATTAGTACACTTCGCTTTTTGGCTTTCATGATAGTAGAATTTGGTTTTTTAAGGACCTGGATTCTCCGGAACTGATGGTTCTG
>JAUVVS010000248.1 GCA_030604545.1 Deltaproteobacteria bacterium
ACGCTCTATGGCTTAGCAGGCTAATTTAAGCACCAAGCGCCAGGGCGGGCCTGGGTCAAACTTCTCTATGAGAAGCATTCTATCAGCAAGTTGATTTCGCTAAAGCGGGACTGATTGAGAACAGCAAGAGACACAACAGCTGATAGCTTCTGATCTCAATCTGGCAACCAATAACCTATTACCGATCACCGATCACTAACTACCGATTACCGATCACAGATTACCGATTACCGGAGCTATCAGTCCTGCTGAGGGTGGGATTAATCATTGAATTCAACTACTCAACTACTCGACGATTTAACGAGATCTGTATTTATAATCGGCATAGATAAATGAACTTTAAAGACCCTAAGATAGAGAATAAGCTGAAACAAATAAAACTTCTGCTTCTTGATGTGGACGGAGTCCTTACAGATGGAAGTATTATTTATGACGACAACGGTATAGAAACAAAAGCCTTTAATGTAAGGGATGGCCTCGGCATTAGACTCCTTAGGGAATCAGGGATAGAGGTGTGTATTGTTACCGGCAGGAGTTCTGGTGCCCTACATCACCGGTGCAAAAATCTTGGTATTGTTCATATATTCGATAATGTGCGTAATAAAGCTCAAGTTATGGACTCTATCCTGGAAAAAACAGGAGTAAAGGCTGAAGAAGTTGCATTTGTTGGTGACGATTTGCTTGATCTTCAACTTATGAGAAAAGTCGGACTTTCTGTTGCTGTAGCTGATGCCCACGATATGATCATTAAAAATGCATATATGGTTACATCGAAAAAAGGCGGAACCGGGGCTGTAAGAGAAGTTTGCGAGGCAATACTGAAAGCCCAAGGGCTTTGGGAAAGAAACTTGAAACGTTTTTGCTAATGCTTTTTTTTAAGAAAAAAAAATCCAAAAAGTTAAAACTTTTTTTATTATCAATTATTGTCATAACATTATGTTTAATAACTGCGTCTTTTATTGGTTATCGACGTATTTTAAACAAAATTGAAAATCCCATTTTATCGTTTCAAAACCAAGCAAGTTTATCAATCAACAGGGTTCATCAAACTTCAATACGAAATGGGATAAAAGAATGGAGCCTTGACGCAAGTTCAGCACAGTACATGAATTCAGAAAAACAGGCGATTTTTAAGGATCTATCAGTAACTTTTTTCCTTAAAGATGAAAGTGAAGTTTATCTTACAGCTGATCATGGAATTTTGAAAATAGATTCAAATGACATTGAAACATCAGGTAATGTTGTTGTAACAAATGGAAATTATAAGCTTCAAACTGAAAATCTTTATTATGAGCACAAAAATCGTAAAATTTATACAAAAGTTCCAGTACAAATTACCGGAAATTCATTTCATTTTATTGCCGACTCCATGACTTTTGATTTAAAGACGAAACAAACTTTGCTTGAAGGCAAAGTTGAAGGGACTTTTAGAAAAAATGTTGCGCTATAATCAAATTATTTACCGCCTTTTTGCTTTTTTTACTGCATTGTTTATATTGGGAACAACCTTTAGTATGGCAATTGTATTTGCTGATGATAAATCTTTAGATACCGGCAATGATATTAAAGACGAAATGATCTTTATTACTTCCGATAAACTGATTTCCGACAACGAGGCCGGTTACGCTGAATTTATTGGAAATGTCAGAGCAGTCCAAGGAACTACAGTGATAACGGCAAACAAACTAAAGATTTATTATAATGAAGGTTTGAATAATAATAAAAATATTGTTGCAAGTGAGGAATCAATAAAAAAGATAGTTGCAAATGGTAACGTAACAATAGAATCCGACAACAGAACCATGAAGACTGAACATGCGGTGTACACAACAGCGACAGGGATTGTTGTTTTGTCAGGTGCTAATTCAAAGATAATAGATGGAAATAATTCTATTTCGGGTTCGAAAATAACTCTATTTCGGAATAGTGGGCGAATACAAGTTGAAAGTGGCAGCGATAAACGTGTTGAAGCTTTGATATATTCCGGGAAAAAGGGTATAAAATAGTATATGACAACATTATCTCTTCAGAATTTGGTCAAGACCTATCATGGAAGGCAAGTTGTAAATTCTGTAAACCTGGAAGTTAAAAGTGGTGATGTTGTTGGTCTTCTCGGGCCAAATGGTGCTGGAAAAACAACTACTTTCTATATGACTGTTGGAATGGTAAAGCCTGATGGTGGAAAAGTTTTCCTGGGAAATGAAGATATCACGGATTGCCCAATGTATATAAGGGCGCGAAAAGGGGTCGGCTACCTACCTCAAGAACCTTCAATATTCAGAAAACTTACTGTAAAACAAAATATTATGGCAATTCTTGAAATATTGCCCATTTCTAAATCAGAGCAAGAGGATCGCACAAATTCTCTCCTTAACGAACTGGGCATTAAACATCTTGCAAAACAAAAGGCCAATTTACTTTCAGGTGGCGAAAGGCGGCGCCTCGAAATCACACGCTCACTTGCAACAAATCCATCCTTCATTCTTTTGGATGAACCATTTGCCGGGATAGATCCTTTGGCAGTAATCGATATTAAAAAAATAATAGGTCACCTTAAAAAGCGGGGTATCGGAATCCTTGTTTCTGATCATAATGTAAGGGAGACTCTTGAAGTCTGCAATAAAGCGTATATACTAAATGATGGAAAGGTTATTGAATCAGGCTCTAAGGATGATATAGCTTCAAGCAAGATCGCCCGGCGCATATATCTAGGGGAAGAGTTCAAATTATAAGATGGCAATAGAACTAAGACAACAACTCAAGTTAACCCAGCAGCTGATCATGACCCCACAGCTCCAAATGGCTATTAAGCTATTACAGCTGTCAAGGCTTGAGCTTATGGATACAATACAGCAAGAACTTGAGGAAAATCCGGCTCTGGAAGAGATTCAAGAAGTTGCTATGGAAGAACAGTCGGATAAGGAATCCGAAACCGAATCTATTGACCCATCTCCGGAAAAAGAGGTCACAATTGAAGAAAAAATACGTGATGAAATCGACTGGAGTAATTATATTAATGAATACAATTCATCCGGTAGAATCCATTTTGAATCCGAAAGAAAGGATTTGCCCCGGTTCGAAACCTTTGCAGCACGTAAAGAATCTCTGAGTGAACACCTTCTTTGGCAATTGCTTCTGTCATCACCTACAGAGGAAGAAAAAAAGATAGGTAGCCTAATTATCGGCAATCTTAATAAAAACGGATATCTAGATGTATCTTTAAAAGAGATTATAGACACGAGTAATTCTTCGCCTGAACAAGTAGAACAGATTTTATCCTTAATGCAAACTTTTGACCCGATTGGAGTATGTGCTAGAGATCTACGTGAGTGTCTCCTTATTCAGGCAAAGCATTTAGGCTTTGATGATAATATCGTAACCGATATCATTACCAATCACATCAGCAATCTTGAAAATAAGAATTACAAGGCCATTGCCAAGGCTCAAAAAGCAAGTATGGAAGATATAATTTCGGCAGTTAATGTTATCAAAGGGCTTGAACCAAAACCCGGGCGAAAATTCAGTGATGAAGAACCGATATATATCAATCCCGACATTTTCGTCTATAAATATGAAAAAGATTTCGTGATAGTATTAAACGACGATGGAATGCCAAAACTTCGGGTTAATCCCTTTTACAAGAATGCCATAAGTCGGCGTGAAAGAATTTCAGATAAGACAAAAGATTACATTCAAGATAAGATGCGTGCGGCGACATGGCTTATTAGAAGTATCCATCAGCGTCACAAGACCATCTATAAGGTTATGGAAAGCATATTGAAGTTTCAGCAAGATTTTTTTGAAAAGGGTGTAGCATACCTAAAACCAATGGTATTAAGAGATATTTCTGAGGATATAGGCATGCATGAATCTACAATTAGCAGGGTTACAACAAACAAATATGCCCATACACCACAGGGTACTTTTGAATTGAAATATTTTTTTAATAGTTCTATAAAAAGCCTCCATGGCGAGGCAATTGCATCTACAAGCGTGCAGGAAAAGATAAGACAACTAATTGCAAATGAAGATCCAAAAAAACCTTATAGCGATAGAAAAATCACGAAAATCTTAAAGGAGTCAAATATCAATATTGCCC
>JAUVVS010000009.1 GCA_030604545.1 Deltaproteobacteria bacterium
AGTTAATGGCTTCAAATTGGTTAGAATTATTTTTACCATAAAAAGCACAAGAATAATTATTAAGGGACTGATTGCCATTTCACTTATCATCCTTGGTATTTCAATACCGGTGAAGGGGCAATCAGCCTCCAGGAATGTGATTGATCAGTTGGGAAGACAAGTTACTTTGCCATATGATCCGCAGCGAGTTGTGGCGCTTGCACCCAGTATTACGGAAATCATTTTTGCCTTGGAACAGGAACATCGCTTAAAGGGCGTGACCCGATTTAGTGACTTCCCGCCTGAGGCCGCAAAACTTCCTAAGGTGGGTTCATATGTGCATCTTGATCTGGAGAGGATTGTGGCCTTAAAACCAGACCTTTGTATCGCTATTAAGGACGGAAATCCCAGGGAAGTGGCAAATCTATTGGAATCTTATAATATTCCGGTCTATGCCGTCGATCCTATCAATTGGTCCGGTATAATCGAAACGGTTCTGGAAATCGGCCGGCTGCTGAATTCCGAAGAAAAGGCGAAAATTCTGGCACAGAATATGCGTTCCCGAATTCGGAGGGTAAAGTCTTTGGTTAAAAAAGCAGACTATAGGCCTCGAGTCTTTTTTCAGATCGGAATTTCACCCATCGTGTCGGTAGGAACAGGCACTTTTATCCACGAACTCATCGTTCTTGCGGGAGGAAGAAATCTTGCTGTAGGGGCTTTTCAGTATCCACGATTTTCTCGCGAGCAGGTCTTAGAACTCTCTCCTGAAGTCATCATCATCACTTCCATGGTAAAGACCGACGCCTTTGAGTGTATGAAATCTGAATGGAATCTCTGGACCAACATTCCAGCAGTCAAAAATCAACGTATTCATTGCCTGGACTCGGCTATTTTTAACCGCCCCACTCCTCGCCTTGTAAAAGGTCTTGAACAACTGGCACGGGTAATTCATCCTGAACTCTTTGAGGGCGAGTAGTGAATTTAAAGACACCGTTTCTTATAAAACGCCTTTTGGCTGTTTCATTTCTGTTTTTGCTACTGATCTTTGTGGCCATGTTTCTAGGGCTTTCTTTGGGATCTACGAAAACCGGCTTAAATGAAGTCTTAAAATCCTTGCTTAGAAGGGAAGAAGCTGATCCGGTTCTTAATACAATCATCTGGAATATTCGCTTTCCTCGTGTGCTCCTGGCAGCCCTTGTAGGAGCAACCCTTTCACTGGGGGGGCTTGTTTTTCAGGCTTTGCTTCGAAATCCTCTGGCAGAGCCGTATATTCTTGGAATTTCAGGCGGATCCGCAATTGGCGCAATAATAGGCATCCTGATGGGGCTTTCGCGTTTTCCGGGAGTTAGCTTTATTTCTTTTATGGGAAGTATTGCAACACTTCTTCTGATCCTTGTCATGTCTTCAGGCCAATCGATTCTAAAAAAAGATTCACTGCTCCTATCCGGTGTAATGATCAATGCTTTTTGTTCTGCAATAATCATGTTTCTTATTTCAATGACCCAGGACTACCGACTACATAATATCATTTTTTGGCTCATGGGAGATCTGTCCATGGCCACTATCCGACAGGCAGTCATTCTCACTGCTATGCTTTTCCCGTGTTATATTCTGATTTTCTGGCTTTCTCATTCCATGAATCTGCTTCTCATGGGCAAGGAAATGGCCCAAACCATGGGAGTAAACATAAAAGCCGTGACTGTGACTCTTCTTCTCACCACTTCATTTATGGTGAGCGCCACAGTAAGTCACTGCGGCCTTATTGGGTTTGTTGGCCTTGTTATGCCGCATCTTCTCAGGCTTCTCTTCGGCCCTGATCACCGCGTGCTCGTTCCGGCATGTGTGATGGGAGGAGGAGCTTATATGGTTTTATGTGATCTTCTGGCAAGAACTCTTCCGGAACAGGGCGAGATGCCTGCAGGTGTTATTACTGCCATAATTGGCGCCCCTCTTTTTATTTTTTTGTTGAAAAGATCTAGGCAATGAAATTTGCAATTGAAGTAAAGAACCTGAGTCATTCTTACGGGAATCGCACAGTTTTAAAAAACCTTTCCTTTCCCATTTCAATGGGTGATTTTTTCATTATCATTGGCCCCAACGGTTCCGGAAAAACCACATTGATGAAGACAATCTCTGGAATCGAAAAGCTTCAGAAAGGTCAATTGGTAATCTTAGATCGTCCTCTTCAAAATTATACCAGAAAGGCTTTAGCTAAGATCATTGCTTTTGTACCTCAGATGATTTCGGTAGATTTCCCATTTACAGTGAGTGAAGTGGTTCTCATGGGCCGTTCCCCTCATCTTGGAATATTGGGATTGGAACAGAAAAAAGATTTGGAAATTGCCAACCAGGCCATGACCTTTACCGGTGTTGAACATCTGTCGAAACGTAGGCTTGACCAATTGAGTGGGGGAGAGCTGCAAAGGGTTTTCATCACCAGAGCCATATGCCAGGAGTCACAAATAATCCTTCTTGATGAACCTACTGCATCACTGGACCTCGCTCATCAAGTGCGTGTGATGGATTTGATGGAAAAGCTGAAGGAAGAAAAGAAAATTGCCGTTGTAATGGTATCACACGATGTAAATCTTGCAGCTATGTATGGCGACTGTTTGCTTCTTCTTAAAGAGGGGCAAATTGTGAGCATGGGAAAACCTGGCGCTGTTCTTACTTACAAGACACTGGAAAAGGCCTATGACTGTATGCTGTTGGTGGACGAAAGCCCGCTTGGTAAATTTCCACAGGTCACTCTAGTACCCCAGAAACTCAAGACACCTCGCAAATAAGGAAAAGGTTTGCCATAGCTTCGATGTTCAACAAACTAAGGATTAACTCTTGCTAAGGAGTATTAGCGTGAAAGAAACAATACTAGTTATTGGAGGATGCAGGAGCGGTAAGAGCCGCCATGCACTTGAAATGGCAGAGAAGATTTCCGGGAAGAAAAAAATCTTTATCGCAACATGCGTGCCCAATGATGATGAAATGAAACAAAGGGTTGCACGCCATCAAAAGGATAGAGGCCACAGTTGGACAACTGTTGAAATTCCGGTCTTGGTTCCTGAAGCAATTGTTGAATACAGCCAAAAAGCGGATGTAATCCTTGTTGACTGTCTTACCCTCTGGATAAACAACCTTCTTATAGAAATAAATGATCAGGGAAAAATTACTAAACACATCCAGGAGCTTACACAAGCACTTAAAAAAGCTCAATGCCCGGTTATCTTGGTTTCAAATGAAGTTGGAACAGGTATTGTCCCTGATAACAAACTTGCAAGATTGTTTAGAGATACTGCTGGATTTGTTAACCAGAACGTTGCAAAATGCGCGGTCAGGGTGATATGGATGGTTGCCGGTATCCCCGTGCAGATAAAATAATAACGCTAAATCATAGCAATGACACAAGATTGTGAAAACACGAAAATGAAAAGTCTTATATCTGCTATACAATTTATAACAATCCTACCTTTAGGTAAACCGGGAACATTTGATTCCAAAGGGATGGTCCCATTCTTCCCGGTTGTGGGTATTGTTTTGGGTGCGCTGGTTGCAGCCTTAGATTATGCTGTTTTGCGATTGTGGACCGAACCTGTTGCAGCCGTCTTGGATGTAATTTTTCTTGTTGTTTTAACCGGTGCTTTTCATCTGGATGGTTTAGGAGACACGGCAGATGGCCTTTTAGGGCATAGGACAAAGGAAAAAGCACTTGCCGTCATGAAAGACAGCAGAATCGGTGTGATGGGACTCATTGCCATTGTAACAGGATTATCAATCAAATGGGGCGGTATCATGAGTTTAGCTGCCCACCATCGGAGTCTGTTACTTGTTATTATTCCAGCCTATGCACGGGGGGGAATGATTTTCGGTATAAAGTTTCTCAAATACGGAAGGTCTTCAGACGGCATTGGACACCCCCTTTTTTCTAATACCCTAAAGCTTTCAGCCTTTTGGGGATTGCTTATCCCTATACTTCTATCATTTTTTCTGGGGTGGAGAGGAATCTGGCTAAACTTAATTTTTGTTATTATAACAGCATCTATCCTGTTATACTACAAAAAGCGGATTGGATGTATTACCGGCGACATGTTGGGAGCAATGACCGAAATTACAGAACCAGTGCTTTTTTTACTGGTCTCAATAGGAATGAACTTATAAATAGATTTTGTGCTTTTTGTGACAAGAAATTATCCAATTTTAAATTTTAGATTTTGGAATTCGGATTTAATGTATACTATCAAATTTATAAAAAATAGAGCGAAGCGACTTCCATAAATCTAAAATCATCAATCTGCAATCTACAATCCCTGGGTTCCCCGACAAATCGGGATTTTCGCTTCGCTCCAACCGGCTTGTCCGGGTTGAGCATCACTATGTATCCTTCTCTTCCTAAATCATACAAAGGCCTATATCCATTTAAGCTCGGCACCACATCTTACATATATCCAGACTACATTATTCCCAACGTAAAAATGCTGGCACCTTATCTGGATGAGATCGAACTTGTGCTCTTTGAAAGTTCATCTGATAGTCTGCCATCAAAAGAGGAAATAAAAGGTCTTTCCCTGATGGCAAATGAATTCGACATTTCCTATAATATTCATTTGCCAACAGATATTTCATTAAGTGATCCTGATCCGTTAATACGACGTAATGTGTTGGAAACAATAAAAAATGTAATAGACCTTACCTCCCCCCTGTCGCCCACCACTTATACATTACACCTTTCCTACAATGAAACTTTATTTAAAAAAGAAAATGTTAAAAATTGGCAGGAGATCGTCTACAAAAGCATGAGGCAATTACTTGCCTCGGGAATAAAGAGCAAAATCATTTCAATTGAAACCCTTGCATATCCCTTTGAATGGGTAGAGAAAATTATAACTGATTTAAATCTTTCATTTTGTATTGATATAGGCCACCTTATCAAACATGGATTTGAGCTTGAAACGGTTTTCAACAAATTTTTCAAAGTAACCCCGATTATCCATCTTCATGGAGTTGAAAACCATCATGATCACTTATCATTAGACCGACTACCAAAAAAGAAGATAGAACCCGTTATCAGGATACTAAAAAGGTTTACCGGAGTTGTATCGTTGGAAGTCTTTTCATATGATCATTTAAACGCGTCACTACTATTTCTGGAAAAGTGCTGGCAAAAATAAAAAAGAAATGTCCACCTAATTATATAATTCTTTTAATTCATTTATAATTTTTTTTTCTGGTAATATATTTTTAAATATTATAAGGTAGGTATTATAGAAGTATTAGTTGACATATTACTGTTGCAAAAAACCTTATGATGAAAGGAGACAGACTATGAGTTCTTTACGACGCATGAAAAAACCGATCGCCGGTCTGGTAATTTTTACTCTAAGTGCCTTCACTATTATCTCAGTACCAGCCCATGCGGTAATGATAAACACGGCTGAAATCTTCAAACAGAATCAGCAGGATCTAGCACGTGAACGTATAAATATGTTCCTCGATCGTTCTGAAGTGCGCAAAAACTTGGAGACCTGGGGCGAGAATCCTAATGAAGCAAAGGCACGGGTAGACAGCCTCACGGACCAGGAAATTGCAGAAATCGCCACCCGGATCGATCAGCTGCCAGCAGGTGGTGGTGCTTTAGGCACAATACTTGGTTTAGCGGTGCTTGTGTTTATAGTATTACTGATAACAGACATTCTCGGTTTTACCGACATCTTCCCCTTCGTAAAAAAGGTCGATAAATAATATCTGCACCTTGCTCCCGTGCGGTAAGTTCGGGAATGGCTTATAGATCCAATCCTCCCGAACATCTTAAGATTGACCTGAAGAATTGAGTAAAACTTTAATGCATTCTATTACAGAACCTAAAATTTAGTTCCTTGCATTTTATATTTGGCAAATTGCGAAATGCCTTTATTCTGCTGCTTCTGAGTATTTATCTAACACTTTCAGGATGCAGCGGTGTTTTGCTCCATAATTGGCCACAGTCTCATGAATACATTCCGGATCGGTATGTATTGAACTCGGTGCTGTTTTATCCCCAAAAAGCTTACCAATGCGGACCTGCAGCACTTGCCATGGCACTGGAATGGAGTGGTGTTCCATCCAATCCTGAAGTCTTGGTGCCCGAAGTATTCACGCCGTCGCGCAAAGGCAGCCTACAATCGACGATGATCGCTGCATCCCGTCGGCACGGCAGGATCGCCTATTCAGTTTCCGGGCCGGATGCCCTGCTTGCAGAATTATCTGCCGGCCATCCTGTCATAGTGTTGCAGAATCTAGGCCTTTCATGGTTTCCTGCCTGGCATTATGCTGTGGTTATCGGATATGATCTTCCCAAAGCTGTGATAGTTCTACATTCTGGAATTACCCCCCGAAAGCAAATTCCCCTCAGGCTCTTTGAAAACACCTGGGCACGAAGTAATTACTGGGGATTACTTGTGCTCCCGCCGTCACAGCTACCCGCCACGGCTACAGAACGTGAATATATTTCTGCTATACTTGGCCTTGAGAAAACGAGTCAATGGAAAGCGGCGGTCGAAGGCTATGAAACAGCCTTAAAACGCTGGCCTGATAGTTTGCTCGCGCACATCGGATTAGGCAACAGCTATTATGCACTAAGTGATTTCGAATCTGCTGAAAAGATATTCCGTGATGCAACATGCCATTATCCAACTGAAGGATCGGTATTTAATAATCTGGCCCAAGTTCTATGGAAGCGGGGGAAAAATCAGGAAGCCTTAAAAGCAGCTTACAAAGCGGTGAAGCTTGGTGGGCCTCTGGCTAATATATATCAGAAAACCCTGGAGGAAATTCAGACTTGGAACTCTATGATTAAATAATTTCTTTATGCCGCACCAGGGCGGGCCTGTTATCCTGTCAAATATTTTTCCTCCGGTGAACTATAACTTTAAAATAATGTGTATTCAAAGGCAAAAGCACAACAAATCAGTTGACCATATATAAGGAGAAGTCAATTTCTTGTTTGACTCACGATTCTCTTTTTGCCATATTCTAGAATCGTTGATGCAAAATGGACCAGAAAGAAAAAAATGAAGGGAATCACGAATATGACTGTGACCGATTCTACCCCCGCACCTAACTTTATTCGCAATATCATTGCGGAAGATTTGAAAACAAACAAATACGGAGGTCGAGTTCATACACGATTTCCGCCTGAACCTAACGGCTATTTACATATTGGGCACGCTAAGTCCATCTGCCTTAACTTCGGTCTCGCCGCCGAAAATAAAGGCCTTTGCAATGTACGATTTGATGACACCGATCCAAGTAAGGAAGAGATTGAATATGTGGAATCGATAAAATCAGACGTTAGATGGCTTGGATTCGATTGGGAGGATCGTCTGTTCTTCGCATCAGACTACTTTGAGCAGTTATA
Source organism: Deltaproteobacteria bacterium (assembly GCA_030604545.1). Taxonomy (GTDB): domain Bacteria; phylum Desulfobacterota; class Desulfobacteria; order Desulfobacterales; family JAUVVS01; genus JAUVVS01. Next base: position 7,367 of record JAUVVS010000009.1, read on the forward strand.
TCAATATGTCATACAATTAATTCAAGCCGGCAAGGCCTATGTTGACAGTTTAAGTGCAGATGAAATTCGAGAGTACCGCGGCACCTTAATTGAATCGGGCAGGGAGAGCCCCTATCGCAATCGTTCGATAGAAGAGAACCTGGACTTATTTGGGCGTATGCGGGCCGGAGAATTCGAGGGCGGCGCTCAAGTGCTTCGAGCAAAAATTGACATGGCATCGCCAAATTTGCTAATGCGTGATCCTACGCTTTATCGCATAAAAAAGGTGCCTCATTACAGAACAGGCAACAAATGGTGCATTTATCCCATGTACGATTTTACTCACTGCCTTTCGGATTCCATTGAAGGGATTACACATTCCATTTGTACACTGGAATTTGAAAATAATCGTCCTTTGTACGATTGGGTACTTGATGAATTAAAGGTTTATCATCCCCAGCAGATCGAATTTGCCCGCCTTAATCTCACTTATACTGTGTTGAGTAAACGCAAGCTTGTGGAACTGGTGGAACACGGGTATGTGTCCGGATGGAACGATCCGAGGATGCCTACTATTTCAGGCCTGCGTAGACGAGGGTATACACCCGAGTCAATCCGTAATTTTTGTGAACGCATCGGTGTGGCTAAGCGGGATAGCATTGTCGGTATGGCTTTGCTCGAATACAGTGTCCGGGAAGATTTAAATAAACGCGCGCCGCGTGTTATGGGTGTGTTGCGACCCCTCCGGGTGATTATTGACAACTACCCGGAAGGCCAGGTGGAAGAATTGGAAGCCTTGAACAACCCTGAGGACCCTGGCATGGGAACAAGGAAAGTTCCGTTTTCTCGTGTACTATACATTGAACAAGAGGATTTTCAGGAAGACCCGCCTAAAAAATTCTTCCGTTTAGCTCCGGGCCGCGAGGTACGGCTGCGATATGCGTATTTTATCAAATGCGAAAAGGTTGTTAATGATGAAAAAACAGGCGAAGTTGTCGAGCTTCACTGCACCTATGATCCTGAGACACGAGGTGGTGACTCCCCGGATGGACGCAAGGTCAAAGCAACCTTACACTGGGTTTCTGCTGCTCACGCCCTGGAAGCCGAAGTCCGCTTGTATGACCATCTCTTTTTAAAAGCAAACCCAAGTGATGTAAAAGATGATGATGATTTTAAAAATCATTTGAATCCGAATTCCCTGGAGACCTTGACATTTTGCCGCGTTGAACCGAGTCTTAAATGCGCAGCACCGGGCAGTAGATACCAGTTTGAGCGACTGGGCTATTTCTGTGTAGAGTCTGTTGATTCTTCTGATGAAGCTCTTGTGTTTAATAGGACGGTAACGTTGCGTGATCAATGGGCTAAGATACTGAAAACTCAGGCCAAGAAAAGGTGAGACCATTTAAAAGCGCAGAGGTGGACGTTTACAGTATAATTTTGTAATACAGATCAATTAAATCGAGATAGGCTCAATTCATCAAGAGGGATGGAAGTTATACCTTCACATATTAGTTCCTGAATCAGTTTTCCTGATCCTGGCCCCAAACCAATCCCATGTCCGTTATGACCACACGCCATAATGAATCCCTCGACCCCGTCAACTTTACCCAATATTGGCAGGTCATCATCCGTATGGGGAAAGAAATTCGCATAGGAACGAATTACACGGACGTCCTTTAGAGAAGGCATGGCTTCGACATTTACCCTTGCCATGAGTTCTATCTCCTCTTGATTGATCCTTTTATCGTATCCTGCATCCCGCCAACTGGCTCCAATTAGCAGATTCCCTGCGGCCTGTTGACTTATGATAAGACCACATCCTAATCCTCCCTCTTTTCCTGTATCTTCTTCCACCATATAAGAAGCACCCATTATTGGATGAGATACGCATGGAGGTAACTGTTCCGTGACCAACATAGCCAGTTGAAAGGGAGTGATCGGCACTTTAAGTCCCACCATTTCCCCGATGAAACACCCCCAGCACCCGGCAGCATTCACCACAGTGTTTGTTTTGATAGTGCCCTTATCGGTAATAACTCCTTTGATCTTTCCACTCATGACTTCAATTTCCCGTGCCTCCGTATGGTGAAAAATCTTTGCACCAAGCTTCTGGGCTTGTAAATTCAATGATATAACAAGAAAAATAGGATTGGTGGTTCCATCGATAGGGCTAAAGACAGCCCCTATGATTTTTTCCTCCGAAAGAAGAGGCTCTAATTCGAATACCTGTTTTGCATCAATCATTTCCAGGGGGTACCCGTCTTCAGCTCTCGCCTTAACATGAGCCTCAACAAAAGGAAGCTGCTCTTCGTCTTCAATGACTAGCAGTCCTCCGTTGTACACATATTCAAAGTCCCTATCCAGTTCTTTTTGAAGCTGCCTATGTATATTAATACTGTGCATAGCCAGCCGAATATCAATTCCAGGCTTTCTCGTTATTGACCAAACAAAGGCGGCATTGGCTCCTGAAGCTTCCCCCCCTTTATAACCCTTTTCAACTAGGACAACTTTTTTCCCGGCTCGAGCCAAAAAATAGGCAGTAGAAGAACCTATCACACCGCCCCCGATAACGACTACTTCAGCTTCCCCAGGAAACATTTGAAGTCCTCCTTTTTATAAAGAAAGTAAGCGTTCACAGGTTCAGAGTTCATCGTTCAGGGTTCAAAGGTTCAGAGTTGCTTTTCTTTTGTTAACCCTCACTAACTCCGAACCTTGAACCTCTAAGCCCTAAACGGTTACTTAAGAAATCGAAAGGCCGCTCGTCAGTTTATTCTTCCTGTTTTGATGCAGCTATCACACCTAGGGCAATAGGCTTGATCGATGGCCTCGGTAGCAAATATCCAGGTCCTTCAGGAGAAGCATTGGGTTGATACCTCATAATCTCAATTAGAGCAGGCCCACACATTCGACCTTCGCAGGCCCCCATGCCAATTCGTGTCATGCGCTTGAGGTCCTTGGCTTGAATGGTACCATCTGCCAATGCCTTTTTGATTTCCTTGAGAGTGATTTCCTCACATCGGCATAGGACGGTGTCATCCTTTGCCAGTTCGTAAAGGCCTTGCCCCGGCACACTCATTTCGTCAAGCACCCTTCGAAGTCTGTTAAATTTATTCAGGTGTTTTTGAAAAATCCTGATACGCGTACTGGCGTCAGCATCCGAAATATAACCCAAAGAACGTGCTATAGAGACCCCGGCAATACGACCCTCCTCTATTGCAACCTTGCTTCCGGCCACTCCGGCTCCGTCACCCACTGCATAGATACCCGGCACAGTGGTTTCCATGCTCTCACTACGCACTGGAATGTAACCGCCAAGGCATAGCTCATATTTATGTTCACATTCTGCCAACAGAGCTAACTCTGTTGAAGATACAAGGCCATATCCCAAACAGACGGTGTCCACTTTCACGGTGCGCTCAGTATCAGGCTTGGGCCTCCAACTTTTGTCCACCTTTGCAATCACTGCTTCTTCCACCTGGCCGTCACCATGAACCTCAAGGATAATATGATTACGCAACAAAGGAACACCGGCCTTTTGGATGTGACGCAAGTATCTCCAGCCTTCTTTTAAATAATCCCAATTGCCCCATATCCCCATTAGTATCCGGAGCCAATTTTTACTGATATTTCCAGATTCCAGAATGGCCTCGATCTTGCCTCCAGCGTTGAGGATCTGGTGTGCCAGTACAAGTTGTAGTGGGCCTGTGCCGGCCAGCAGAATATTTTCCCCAGGGAGTACGCGTTCCGTCTTGACTAATCTTTGAGCCCCGCCTGCGGTAAAAACGCCGGGCAGCGTCCACCCAGGGAGGGGAACTGGCCGGTCGTAAGCACCCGTTGCCACGAGGAGGTTTTTAAAGCTTAGGCTTGAGGAAGTTCCTTTGCGCGCGAAAGCCAACGTGCGGCTCTTGAATATACCCCAAACTGTAGCGTTGTTCAGGTACCGGATCTTATCACTCAGGGAACTGAATTGACGCAATAATTCCAAGCCTTTCTCGTAGTCTCGTCCCAATACTTTAGAATCGGTTACTTTATAGCCTTTTTCGAACTGACGGTAGATTTGTCCCCCAGGTCTTTCATTTTCATCCAGCAGCGTTACTTTGACCCCAGCTTTAGCAGCTACAATGGCAGCTGCAATACCGCCCGGACCTCCACCGATAATTGCGAATTCCGATTCTTTCAATTTTTATGTTCCATTTTTCGTAATAGTTCAGTTATTTTAGACAGGATAACAGGATAAATAAGATAATAATTTTAAATCATGTTTATCACTTAGTTTAGATCCTTAATCTTTCGCTTATTTTTAACTTTTCTTTTTAAATCGTGTTTATCCTGTTAATCCTGTCGAATATTTTTCCCTTTGCTGGGTTTCAACTTGGCATCCTGGAGTAGCAAGGGTTTGGCAGGCTTGGGTATTGGGTACACCATTTATCACCATCCTACACTCTTGACACAGACCAATACCACAATACAGGCCCCGAGGGTGCTTGTATTTATTTGTATAGCGAAGTGTCCGCCGACCGGCGGCCATTAGAGCGGCTCCGATAGTTTCCCCTTCGTAAGCAAGGATTTTTTCCCCATCTACAAATATTTCAAACTGTTGTCCTCTTTCCACACCTTTCTGCACTCTTTTTTCTACCATACTCATTAGTAAGCTCCTCCGCATTTATGCTTAAGACGGTCTTATTTTGAGCTTTTCTAATTCTGTGCCAGAATCATTCAATGGAAATTCAGTGGTCATTCAGTAGAAATTCAATAGAAAACACTAAGGAATCGCTTTGCTCACTCTTTTTCAATTAGGGTTAAAATAAAGTTTCCTCTAATGCCTGAAGGACAGCATTAACAATAATATCCATATCATTTGCTTCTATGATAAAGGACGGACCGATCAACAAGGCATCACCATCCGTTCCGGCAAGGCCGGTTGACTTATACATCACCACACCTTTCTGAAAAATACTTTGCCATACGCGTTCCGCGACTTTTTCGCGGCGTGGAAAGGGTTCCAACGTTTTTTTGTCCTTTACAAGTTCTACACCCCAGAAAAAGCCCAAACCGCGAATATCGGCAACGTTGGGATGATCCGACAGCTTATTTTTAAGTTTTTCTTTGAAAATTTCTCCGTAATGGGCTACTCGCTCAATGAGATTTTCCCTTTCAAGGATACGAATCACCGCTAAACCGGCTGCTGCCGCCGGGCTATGGTGGGTAAAAGTGCCCCCATGAACGAAGGAGCCACTTCCCTGACAAATGACATCATAATGCTTGGATTGAACCCCCACAGCAGAGATGGCGATCGCCCCGCCTCCCAAGCCTTTGCCCATGGTCACGATGTCCGGAATCACTTCGAAGTGCTCGGAGGCAAACCAACGTCCCGTTCTACCCAATCCACACATGATCTCATCCAGAATAAGCAGCACTTGGTATTGATCACAGATCTGTCTGATGATTTTAAAGTAGCCAGGAGGTGGTGGTAGCGCCGCCAGAGTCCCTCCGCTCACCGTTTCAGCCAGAAAAGCGGAAACAGTTTCAGGCCCGGTATTTTGAATCACTTCTTCAAGAGCCAGAGCACAACGGCAATCACACTCAGGGTATGTCATCCCATAGGAACACCTTAGGCAATATGGTGCTGGAATATGGATAACCTCGGTCAAAAGCGGAGCATAGGGGACCCGGAAGGATGTGCGACCCGTCGCTGATAATGCTCCCATGGTTAGTCCATGGTAAGATTTCCAGCGGGATATGAGCCGAATTCGATGAGGCCGGTCTGATTTCAGGTGGATTTGCCGGGCCAGTTTGATTGCGGTCTCTATCGCCTCACTACCACTGGAGAGAAAATAAAAACGTTCAATGCCCGGAGGCGCATGCCTGGCAAGGGCCTTTGCCAGTTGCTCTACAGGAAAAGTCGTAAACATTGTCGGATGCACATAATCGCATTTAATGATCTGTTCATAGACGGCTCGAGCGATTTCCTCTCTGCCATGCCCGATGTTCAAAACGATGGCGCCCCCACTGGCATCGAGGTAGCGGTGGCCTTCGGTATCAACAATCCACATGTCTTCAGCATTGGCGGCTATCGGCAGCGACCTGTCCAGTCGGCGCGAAAAAACGTGACCTGGATGATCTCTCATGGTTTTTTTTTGCTTTTTAAACCCCTAATTCCTTTTCTGTATCTTCAATTATCGACCGAATTTCGGAAAGAACGCTGTCCGGCAACGGCGGTGGTTCGTAAGTCTCCAGAATATTCCTCGCCTTCTCACACGCTCTTTGGTAAAGATCGGTTCCACCTGATTTCTCCCATTGATCGCGCATTTGCCTGTCTATCAATGTGGCTTCGGATTGTGATCTCATATGTTCGTATGTGGTATCATGGTCAAGGTAGTCTTTAAATATACCTACCTCTTTAATGACATCAACCGCCAGTGTTTCGTCATTGACGGGGATTCCGTTTACGACGAATTTAATCATCCCGGCGATTTCATTATCCAGAACCAGTTGACCCAAATCAAAGGTGATTCCCATCTCAAGCATTCCCAAACCATAAATTACGTTGGACCCTGCCAACGCTGGAAGGATGCCCGTGATGGTCTTTTCATGGCCGGACTGGACATCAACGACTTTGCTGTCGCCCTACCCACCGGCGGTAAAGCAAGGCAGGCTATAATAACGAGCCAGCCGTGCCACAGCTGCACTTATCATACCGGTCTCAGGAGATCCTACCGATGCAGTGGCCATCTTCATATCCAGCGGACATGTGGAACTCCCATAAACAAAAGGTGATCCTTTACAGGTCAACTGGTTAAGTACGAGGCTTGCAAGAACTTCGCAATTTTGCACGACAAGCGTTCCGGCAAGATGAATAGGCGCTGAACCACCGGCCATGGCCATTCCTACAACGTTCACACCCAGGCCGTTTTTGGCGCCTTCCATGATAATTTCACAGTGATTCTTACACAGTTTGAGAGGACTAATCGGGCAGGTGGTAAAGGTTAATAATGGACGTTCTCTCAGTTTATCTTTGCCTCCAACAATAGCGGCACAGATATCCACGATTTTTCTTGCAAGATAACCGTTCACCGGGCCCAACCAATGGTGTTTGGTCGTGTTCGTTAGAGAAGCTTCGGCATTATGAAGCGCTTGCACAGAAGGAGCCTTATCATGTGAAAGCATGGCCCTTTCATATGTTTCCACATGCTCCAGGTAGTCGATGATTTTGGCAGCCATTTCAATATCTTTTTTAGTGCTTTGCCTATGTTCCCCAGTGTATGGGTCAACAAACATGATCCCTTCACCGAAATTGGTAAAGGAAACCCGGTTGTCTTCCAGCGCGATATCGCTTTCCGGGGTTCGACCACAGGCAAGAAATGTCGCCGGAGCCGAATTGATGGCATCCTCCACCACATGGGGGGGAATTTTTACTACTTTCTTTTCGGCGTCGATGACAGCCCCGCTACCGGCGAATAGCTCTATTGCTTCTTCATCTTCAACAAAAACACCGGTGTTCTTAAGAACTTCAAGTGTGGCCAAGTGAATTTCATGAACTTCATCATCTGTCAAAACGTTCAGGCTGAATCCGCTGTTACGGCTTTTTCCAGCTTTTAATCTGCGTTTCATGAATACACCTCCCTTCTATTTTATAATCAAATCCATTTTTAAAGAATACACCATTTTCACTATTGTGAAATATTTCTATCCTACAAGTATATACTAGTGCGATGTCTCAAAAGTCCTGTACTCAGTTCTGGCAATTTGACATACTAACGTAAATGGAGCAAATGTCGTGAAAATCCGAATATCGAAATCCGAAATCCGAAACAATATCAAAATCCGAATGTTCCAAATTCAAAACAAATGCGGCTAAACACCTTCATTTTAAAGTGTTTTGAGAATTTGAATTTATGTCATTCGAATTTGTTTAGAATTTCGATATTCGAATTTAGGATTTCCCCGTCTCTGATCAGTGGATTAAATATAACCATTTTTACGACATTTCATTTTGCTAATTTGGAATACAGAATTTATGAGACGGGTCACTAGTTTTTCCTCACCTCCTTTATTGGTTATATTTTTTCATAATCGTAACTACTCAAGTATTACCCTTTTCTTGATCGTTCAAATTTTTATACAACAATTATAAAAATACTGCAACTATCCTTTATTACAATATTCCACACCCGCACCTACAGCTTGACGATCTTCCATCCCTTTCCAGAAATCGTGAACACCCAGCTCCTCTTCGGCTTCTACAACAATCGATCGAATTTTAGCGATAACATCATCTGAAAGCGGTTTTGGTTGTTTGTAATTCTCTAAAATATCTTTCGCTTTTGCATGCGCTTTTTCGTAAATCGTAGGCTGGCCCGCCTGAGTCCAACGATCATAATTCGACCGGTCAATCAACTCAGGGTGGGATATTTCTTGCATGTGTTTCAGCGTATGTTCTTCGGTCATGACTCAGGGTCACTATATACATCTGTTTTGTCTGATTTTTGCGGATAGAGGTAGGTATAAGACCTTAATTTCTCATGAACCTGGCCACACAGCAATTCATAAACAGGCTTGTTGATATGTTTGCGTAAAACATGCGGGACGGGTTTATCTTTGAGCCGATCGATGCGGAAGTCCATCCTGAAGAGAGAGGAAAATACCGCATTCTGGACGGGGTTCATCGCTGGCAAGCCTATAAATCCCTCGGTGCAAATGAGATAGAGGCCCATATTGTTCGCCTTGATGGGTGTGATCCTTTGCTTTATGCGGCCAAAAAGGCCATAGGCCCGCGGCAGCTCACTGAAGAAGATGCCAGAGAAACGGCCAGGCGGGCGTTTCAGAAAAACCCCCGGCTGACCTCCGCCGAGATCGGGCAGGCAATTGGCCGTTCAAGACGAACTGTGGATTCATATATCTCGGATCTTAAGGCCGCTGTTCAGATGGATCTTGATCTCAAGATCTTTCGCATGGACCGGTTTGGCATCCCACAGGAGAGGATTTCAAAACGTTTGGACATTCTACAAAGGAGCATCTCAAACCATTTACCAAAAATGGAAGTATTTCCAAATTTGGTAAATGCCGATTTATCGAGAGGATTCACTGTCCCTCAGGTTGCTGAA
>JAUVVS010000206.1 GCA_030604545.1 Deltaproteobacteria bacterium
ACTTCCAGAATACCGCCGACTTTACCACGGCCTCCGATGGGCACCTGGGCTTTAATTATTGCCGGTGTATCAATGTCGGCGGAATCACCTTTTTCGATTAATCGACCCTGCGGTATAACGATTCCATATTTTTTCAAGATCTGCTTGGCTTCGTGTTCTAACAGTCTCATAATTAACCTTTGTATTTTCTCGATTGTCGACAATATACTTAATTGTTTTTAGCTTGTCAATAACTACTTTCAGGCCTCTTTAAGTTGTTAAGTGGTTGAGTGGTTAAGTTGTTGAGTGGTTAAGTTGTTGACTGGATGCGAGAGATCGTTCTCATTTGGTATTTAAAAGGATTTTCCCCACTTTTCAGAAAACAGTATTTTGTTAATAGGTTTTCTGGGTCTTTTCTTTGAAGGTTCTTCTTTTGGGTAGCCGATTGCCAACATGGCTGAAACCTTTATCTTTTTTGGTATATTGAGAATCTTTTTCAGTTTGTCCTTATTAAACCAGCCGATCCAGCATGTTCCAAGGCCTAGTTCTGTTGCTTTTAACACCATATGTTCCATGGCGATTCCAAGATCTATCTGGTAATATTCAATGCCGGTCACCCTTGAACCGATGCGGTTTGCAATTATATCAAGCTGGGAACATCCGATAATAAGAAGCGGAACCTGTTCTATCCATCTATTCGGAATAACATGGCGCATGGCCTCATGGCAGATTTTTCGGATGGATTGCCTGTCTGTTACGGCGATGAAGCGCCATGTCTGGCTGTTACAGGCTGACGGAGCAAGACGAGCAGCCTCACAAATTGCGATAATATCTTTTTTATCTATCGGTCTTGAATCGTAAGATCTAACAGATATACGCTTTTCAAGTATATGGTCAAATTTCATCGGCACCACCCTATTCTATATTGATGAACTATTACGATATTACCAACTGACGCGGACTTCTTGAATTTTCTGAGGAGTACAACGATGGATGGTAAAGGAAATATTCCTTTTCTTGATAGTGGTTCCTACAGGCGGTATTTCACGCTCCTTTTCCAAAAGGAATCCGGCCAGTGTCGCATATTCTCCTCGGGGGAGTACAAGACCTAATTCTTCTTGTAAGTTGTCCAGCTCTATGCGTGCGCTGACGATATACTCCCTATCTGAAATTCTGCGCATCCACTCTTGCGGTTTTTCCTCTGCATCGTACTCATCCTCTTTTTCTTCGAATACTTCTTCCATAATATCCTCACTTGTTACAAGCCCTTCGGCGAGACCTTTGAAAAACGGATCTTCCAAAATTTACTATTCCCTCTTGAAAAGAGGATTATATCATGTAAAAGTAATTTACTATATATGACGGTTTCGTAAAAAGTAAAATATTTTCTTTTACGAACGTTTTAAGTTTAAGGTTTTAAGTTTTAAGTATCTGTAAACAATTGTAATACCATAACTTCAAACCTAACACTTAAAACCTAAAACGTGATGAATTCGACTTTTTTCGAATTCATCAAGTATAGGAGCTTTATAAAAGGTAAAAATTTGTGCCTTGGCGGCCGAATATTTATGAAAAAAATATCCAAAATAAGCGAGTACTTACAATCCTTTATCTCTTCAAAACGCTTGGGAAAAGAGGTGGTTTATCACGAGGTGTTTCCAAAGACTCCTCCATTATGGCAAAAGCCCAAGAAACAATGGCCTGAAGAGATAAACAAGATTATATATGCTTCAGGGGTTCAAAAGCTTTACAGTCACCAGGCCCAGGCAGTTGATCATATTAGAAAAGGCCGGCATGTGGTTGTGGCAACTCCGACCGCAAGTGGAAAGACTCTCATTTATACCCTCCCCGTACTAGAAAATGTATTAAAAAATCCAGGTTCAAAGGCCCTTTATATTTTTCCCCTAAAGGCTCTTGCTCAGGATCAGCTTCGTACTTTTGAAGAGATGACCGCAAAAAGCACGCTAATGCCCACTGCTGCTATATACGACGGTGATACTTCGGCCTGGCATCGCAAACGTATTCGGGAAATGCCCCCCAACGTTCTTATGACAAATCCTGAAATGCTTCATCTTTCACTTTTGCCATATCATGAAAAATGGGCCTCTTTTTTTTCCGGCCTTGATATTGTAGTGGTGGATGAAGTTCATACATATCGCGGAGTCATGGGATCTAACATGGCCCTGGTTTTCAGACGATTTCAAAGGATATGCTCTTTTTATGGCGTCTCACCAACATTCATTTTTAGTTCAGCCACCATTGCCAATCCCACCCAACTTATAGAACAACTTACAGGGCTCAAAGCAAAAACCATAACAAAAAGTGGCGCCCCTCTTGGAAAGCGGAATATTCTCTTTGTCAATCCCATTGAAGGTCCTGCGCGGACAGCTATACTTTTGCTGAAAGCAGCACTTCATAGGGGTTTGCGTACAATTGTATATACTCAGTCACGCAAGCTTACCGAACTCATCGCCATCTGGGCGGGTAGCCAATCAGGTCCCTTTGCCAGCCGTATCAGCGCCTACCGGGCAGGATTTCTTCCTGAAGAGCGGAGGGAGATAGAGAAAAAACTGGCAAAAGGAGATCTTTTGGCAGTGATATCCACCAGTGCCCTTGAACTCGGCATCGATATTGGAGATTTGGATCTCTGCCTCCTTGTTGGTTATCCCGGTTCAGTTGTCGCCACATGGCAAAGAGGAGGCAGGGTGGGACGTAGCGGACAGGATTCCGCACTTGTGCTTATTGCGGGAGAGGACGCCCTTGATCAATTTTTTATACACAATCCGGAGGACTTTATAAAACGGGAACCGGAAGCTGCTGTAATTAATCCTTATAACCCTGAAATTCTGGCAAGACATCTGGTGTGTGCTGCAGCAGAGCTTTCAATAAAAAATGACGAAAAATTTTTATCCGAAGAACCTGTTCTTAAAAGTATTTCGAGCCTTGAAAAAAAGGGAGATCTCCTAAAGAGTGCCGACGGAAAAGAATTTTTTTCCTCCCGTAAATTTCCCCAGCGTTATATTAATCTAAGAGGAACCGGAAGCAGATTTAACATTGTATCCGGCAGAACAGGACAGAGTAAAGGCGAGATAGACGGCTTCAGAGCCTTTAAAGAGACACATCCGGGCGCTATATATCTTCATAAGGGAGATACTTACCTCGTAAACAACCTTGATATGGGCACAATGACAATAAAGGTCTCAAAGGCGAAGGTCGACTACTATACAAGGGTAAGGTCCGATAAAAAGACTGATATACTGGAGGTGTTTGAAGAAAAGCCTGTTTGGGGAACATCGATTTTTATGGGACAACTTAAAGTAACCGAACAGGTTACAGGATACGAAAAATGGAGTATTCATACAAAAAAAAGATTAAACATAGTCCCTCTGGATCTACCTCCACAGATTTTTGAAACCGACGGGCTCTGGTTTAAAATTCCTTTAAAAGTGCAGGAAGAGACTATATCAGAGTATTTACATTTCATGGGCGGGATTCACGCCCTGGAGCATGCCGCCATTGGTATCTTTCCGCTTCTGGTGATGACGGACCGCAATGATCTCGGCGGTATTTCAACGCCGTATCATAATCAGGTTAAAAGTGCTGCAATATTTATATACGACGGTGTCCCAGGCGGCGCAGGGCTCAGCAGACAAGCTTTCAGCCGTTCAGAGGAACTCCTCGAATATACCATGAAGACTATTGTGAAATGTCCCTGTGAATCCGGGTGCCCCTCTTGCGTTCACTCACCAAAATGCGGTTCCGGAAACAGGCCCATTGACAAGACTGCCGCTATCTTTATTCTTGAAAGGATACAAGATGTCCCCAAACCGGATGGAATTCAAACAAATGGTGTTTATTCGAAAGCTGCCAAAGGCCGGTATAATGTTTCTGTGGCTGAAAGGAGCAATTCTTTGCAAGGCCAAGAGGAACAAAGAATTGCACTGAATCACGTTCAGGATACATCACACAGGCAAACTAAGAAAACTGAATTACAAAACATTCATTTTGGTGTTTTTGACATAGAAACTCAACGTTCTGCGCAAGAAGTCGGCGGGTGGCACAGGGCTGATTTAATGGGCATAAGCTGTGCCGTACTTTATGATTCAAAGAAAGATACATTCTTTGAATTTCTGGAAGATCAGGTGCCCATGCTCATCGAGCATATGAGAAGCCTTGATCTTATTGTAGGTTTCAATATAAAGAAGTTTGATTACCATGTGCTCGATGGATATTCGGAATTTGACTTTAGAAAGCTTCCGACCCTTGATATTCTTGAAGAGATACACAATCACCTCGGTTACAGGTTGTCGCTGGATCACTTAGCCAGGGTAAACCTTAAGATAAAAAAGAGTGCCGACGGCCTTCAGGCTCTTCGATGGTGGAAACAGGGGCTGATACGTAAAATTATCGATTACTGCAAACATGATGTGGCGATCACAAGAGACCTATTTATCCTTGGCAAAAAGAATAAATATCTCCTTTTCAACAATAAGGCAGGAAATACGGTCCGCATCCCTGTTAGATGGTAAATTCTCTAAAAGTAGTGGTTGTATTTATTCGTTCGCGGGGTATCGAAATGTTTGAGTGATCGGTGATCAGGTTATCAGTGATCAGAGGTCAGAGATCAGAGGTCAGAGGTCAGGGGTCAGAAGTCAGAGGTCAGAGATCAGAGGTCAGAGATCAGTAATC
>JAUVVS010000138.1 GCA_030604545.1 Deltaproteobacteria bacterium
CCGTGGATAAAAAGATGCACTATGTTTATCAGGATGGCAAAGCCGTATTTAAACATGCAGTAATAGGAATGGTAGATGTTTCTGCAGAAATATTAAAAAAGAACAATTATAAGGCAAAAGATATTAAACTTTTTATCCCACACCAGGCCAATTATAGAATCATCGATGCCGTAGCTAAAAAGATGGGATTTAGCCCGGATCAGACTGTTATTAACTTAAACAAATATGGGAATACCACTTCAGCAACAATACCCCTTGCAATGTCCGAAGCTTATCAAAAAAAAATGATGAAAAAGGGAGACCCCGTAATCCTTACAGCATTTGGTGCCGGCTTTGCGTGGGGAAGTTTACTGCTTAGATGGGCTGTGGACTGAAAGAATTTTAGATTGTGGATTGCGGATTGCAGATTGGAGGAATCTCTTCGCTCTTATATCTCGATATTATATGTCTTAATTTTGCTTAACAGGGAGGGATGGCTGATCTCTAAAAGTTTAGCAGCTTTCGTGCGGTTTCCATCTGTTGATTGAAGCGCACGGACAATCAGTTTTTTCTCCATAGTTTTTTTGGCACTTTTCAGTGAATATCCTTTAAAAAATTCATCTATTTTATCTGTTTTCGATTTTATACCAAACTCAGGCGGTAAGTATTCCGGTAGAAGAACATTTTCCTCTGCAAGCACTACAGCCCTTTCGATAACATTTTCCAACTCTCTGACATTTCCCGGCCACTGATGCTGAATCAGAATACGCATGACTGCAGGTGACATTTCCTTAATATCCTTGTCAAATTTTTCATTGAACAGGTTAATAAAATGTTGGCTTAGCAGGGGTATGTCCTCTTTCCAATCCCTAAGTGGCGGCACATTTATCCTTAATACATTCAGCCTGTAATACAAATCCTCGCGAAAGGTGCCATTTTCTAGTTCATGCTCAAGATTTTTAGAAGTTGCTGCAATCACACGAACATCAACTTTCTTTGTTTTTGAATCGCCAACCGGTCTAATCTCATTTTCCTGTAACACCCTCAACAGTTTCACTTGAAGTGAGAGCGGCAACTCTCCTATTTCATCAAGAAAAATCGTTCCGCCCTCTGCTTCTTCAAAAAGACCTATCTTATTCTTATCGGCACCGGTAAAAGCACCCTTTTTATAACCGAACAGCTCGCTTTCGAGTAAATTTTCAGGGATTCCACCGCAGTTCACCGGAACAAGAGATTTGCTTGATCTTTCTCCTTTATAATGTATACTCCTTGCAATTAGTTCCTTCCCGGTTCCGCTTTCACCGGTAATTAAGACGGTAGTATTGTATTGAGCCACCTTGTCTGCCAGTCTGAACACGGCTTGCATTGCATTGCTTTTACCGATCATGTAACCAAATTTATAATTCTCTTCAATTTTCCTGATCCGCTTTCTGAGCTGAACGTTCTCTTTTTTTAATCGTTCCCGTTCTTCCGCCTTTTTAAGCGCCAGGTAGACTTCATCAGATTTAAAAGGCTTTGAAATATAGTCATAGGCACCTTGTTTCATAGCTTCAATAGCCGTATCAATACTGCCATATGCCGACATCATGATAATAGTAGTCGAACCTATTTTGTCACGGGCGGAAGCTAAAAATTCCATACCGTTCATTTTGGGCATTTTTATATCACAAAGAATAAAATCATATTGCTCTTGATCAATCATTTGTAATCCTTCGAAACCATCGATTGCCGAATCAACCTGATAGCCTAATTTATTGAGCATAGCAGTCAGCATGTGACGCATGTTTTCCTCATCATCAATAATAAGCAGGCGTTTACCTGCGGTAGATTCATCTTTCTTAATGGTGTTTTTCATTGTTTATACCTAACTCGGACAAGCCGGGGGAATTATTTGTTATTCGTTATTGGTTATTGGTTTAAAGTCGGTTATTGAAGATCGATTTTCACCATCCCATTAACGAATAACAAATAACCAATAACTTCATTTTATTTTGCCTCTTCATAAAGCGGCAGGCATATAATCAGAGTGGTTCCTTTACTTTGTTCACTGGTTGCTTTGATCGTGCCGCCCATAGATTCAATAATCATAAAACTGACTGAAAGACCAAGGCCGGTTCCTTTGCCGGGTTCTTTTGTCGTATAAAACGGATCAAAAATATTTCCGAGTGTTTCTTTAGGAACACCGACTCCATTATCTATAAACATCAGTTTTAACAAGGTTTCCTGATCTTTGAAGTCAAAATCCGAACCGGAGACAACCTCACTTTTTATAATTATTTTTCCATCTTGACTAACTTCACTTGAAGATACGGCGTCCGCAGCATTTATCATTAAATTCAAGAAAACCTGCCGCAGCTGATTGGGGTCTGCGTGAATGATATCCTTTTCAGCCTTAAGAGAGAGTTCCAGATTTATGTTAGACAAGAAAGGTTGAACGTTAATAACATTCGAAACATCTTTAATTATTTCATGTGCCGATACAGCCTTCATCCCCTCCTTAGAAGGCCTTGAAAAATCAAGAAGCTGTCTGATAATCGTATTTATTCTGTTAATTTCTTTTTCGGTCCGGGTGATAAATTCATTTTTTTCTTTATCTTTAATATCTTTTTGTTTCAGCAAATCAAGATAGCCGATAATGATGCCGATGGGATTCCCTATTTCATGGGCAATCCCTGCAGACAACCTCCCTACGGAGGCTAATTTTTCCCCCCTTATAATTTCTTTCTGAGCCTGTTTTAAATCAAAATTTGCCTTTTCAAGGGATCGGACAGTCGATCGAAGTTTCTCTTTGTCATCTGATATCCGCTTGAGCATACTGTTTAAAGACTTTGAAAGTTTTTTTAATTCATTGTCTTCTTCTCTTACGGAAAAGAATATATCGTCATCTTCTTTGTATTCTTCGGCTCGTTTTACCAGTCTGCGCATGGGTTGTAGATATATTTTAGATATCCGGTATATGCCGATAAGCGTCAAAATAAGTGTATTGATAAAAATATATATCGCCAATATTTGTTGCGAGCGTCTCATCGTTTGATAGACTCCGCTAAGTTGCATAGCAACACTTGCCCCGGCAACGATGCTTTCATTTTTAAACAAAGGTGCGGAAATGATCAAATCTCGTTTCTGCTTCCAAAAAACGCCCCAGGTTGTACCTATATATTTGGTTTTTCGTTCACCGGATTGAATTGTCTCTTTAGCAAGCTTTGTCAGCTCATCCTGGATGGCACAATTTTTTTCGTTTGAATAAATCCGATCATTATTTTTATCTTGAACAATCGCACAAAAAAATCCTGCTTCGGACAGCATACTCTCTAAATTCTTTTTGAAATGCGAATGCAGAACAACTTTTTCAGGTTCAAAATAATCAATTAAATTATCTTCGATAGCAGAAATAATGAGGTTCCCTTTGGAAATTTCGACTCGGATCAGATCCCGCTGTGCAATAATAATCATTACAAAATCTATCAAAAACATCGACAGCATTAAAAGGACGACGATAGTGATTGCAATATTTGTTTTTAATCCTCGGGGAAACACATCAAACCCTTTAAACGAGACCGGACGCTTTGGAAGCGAGTTTTACACGGCTTAAAATTATATCGCCTCCGAGGCGTCACTTTTTTAGTAAATCTAAAATGTTTTAAAAATAGAAAAACAGGTTATCAGCGTAAACATTTATTGATAGTATCAATTAATTTAGCAGGATCGAATGGTTTGGTCAGATATGAGCTGGCGCCTGACATCTTTCCTTTTATTTTATCAAAAACTTTATCTTTGCCTGTAAGAATTATTACAGGGATGTCTTTGAATATCGCACTATCCTTCATGATGGAAAGCACCTTGTACCCATCCATTCTGGGCATAACGATATCAAGCAGCACTAAGTCGGGCTTTTCATTATTCAATTGAGACAGGGCTTCGAGACCGTCTTTTGCTTCTAAGACCGCATATCCTTTCCGACTAAGGATCGCAACTATTAACTTCCTTGTATCAGAGCTATCTTCTGCAACAAGAATTTTATTTCTTTTGGCAACCCTCTTGGATGCTTTGCTAAGATCAGATCTTTTCTTTTGGTATACTATTCCCATGACGTCCATATAGCTTTGCAAAGCGTGCAGTTGCTCAATAAATGCTTTATTCTCCGGCGCCAGTTTTTTACTCTTTTGTAACTGATCAAAAGCTTCTCCCCAATGTTCCATATTGAGATACGCCATAGCCAGATAATAATGGGCATCGGCATTTTTTTCTTTTTTGATAACTTTCTCATACCTTTCGATTGCTTTATTTATAATGCCTTGATTTGCCGTCCGTTTAGATGTGAAGAACTTTTCTTGTACAAACAAATGGGCCTCACAATAGTAGCACTTACCAGCCTTCTCTTCCAATGGAGACCAGCAGAATGGACAATGCCAAACTCGGTCTGTCCATACCTTGTTTTCGGCAAGATTGAGTTTCTCGATTTCCAAAACGACCAAAGGATCTTCAGAAGAAATGGTGGCCGCATTTTTGAGTGACGATTTTATAGCTTTCATGCTCCCGAGAACACGGGAACACCACAGCCACCCCTCGCGATTGCGCGGATTGATCCTTAAAAGCTTGGCCAGCACCTTTTGAGACTGTTGAAAATGATGTCCTTCAGCCAGACTGACAGCCTCAGAAATCAGTTCACTTTCTTTTTCTTCGGCTTGATCTTGTAAAGAAGAATCACGTTTCTGCTCACTTACCTTTTCTGTTTTAACAACTTCCGCCGAGCCAACTTCATTCCCTGCACCTATTGCTTTATCCTTGAACCTTGTTCCCTCCATAATCAGGGGCATGAGTCCTCTATTGATTCGCCGCTTCTGATCTTCTTTTGAAATATCTTTGAATTGGAAGTCTACATGATCCCATCCAATCATTTCAAGTGCTGCATCTTCTCCTTTCAGGTCACTATAAAGTGCATCATATAGAACACCTTTATTAAAATAAAAAAGCCCTTTTCTTTTTCCGCTAAAATTAATTTCCAAAAGGCATGTCTTTTTTTCCATTTCAGTGAGCAGCAACAAACTATTTACCGACATCCCTTTTGGATAAGAATCCTCATCAAAACGATCGAGTCTATCCAAGATTTCCCAGGCCAGTTCGTTTGAATCAAAGGGTTTTTCGATATAGCCGAGGACGTCTTCTCTGGCTGCCCTTTCCTTGAATTCAGGATTTCCATGCGCTGTTATTACAATGCATGGAATATGGGGACGGTTTTGGTTCATATAAGTCAAAAGCTCCAGACCACTCACTTTTGGCATAACAAGATCCGTTACCAGAACTGAGATACGTTCCCTTTTAAGCACTTCAATGGCCTCTTCTCCATCCGAGGCGGTCAATACTTCAAATTGGTCAACATACTTTTGCAGACCTTTTTTGAGGATGTTTAGAAGTTTCGAATCGTCATCAACAATAAGCACCTTTTCCATTGGATTTATCCTTTCAACTTGTGGTTTCTATAATTAGTGCTTGAACGAAAACCCTATAAATCTCCCCCTTTTGAAAAGGGGGACTTGTGAGGAAATCTGGCACTTTCCGTTCAGGCACTAATTAGATTTGGTTGAAGATTCTTTCCATAGAAATTATACGATATCTAGTATATACTATAAAGATTAAATTTTCAATACGAATGCTCCAAATTTTGTAATATTTTAGCTGTTTGAAAACAAGGCCGCTTCAAAGGTAATTAAATTTTAAATTTAAAATAAAGGATATCCTCCAAGTTTCAAACCGATATTACATAAGTGTTGAGCTTATTAGATCATTTTGTATTCGGGTTTCGAATTTAATTGTGTTATTTTCACTATGTTTTACTCTTGACTAAAAATGGTTTATCAACTATATTTCCGCTAATGGGAATTTAGAATCAATTTAAACACTAATTTTAATTGTAGGAGGTCAAAAAACAGAACAACAACAAAGAAAGGAGGAACAAATGAAAAAATTATTTGTATCGGGTTTGGTCATTTTGATGTTATTAACATTGGGAACAATAGCGGGAGCCAAGACTTTGAAACTAGGTTTGGATGCGGGTCCGGTAACCAATGATCCCCAGGCGCAATTGTCAGGCGGAATGCTCCAGTATTCACACTGGGTCTTTGATCCTCTGGTACGCTATGCCCAGGATATGCATTTTGAACCCCGCTTGGCAG
>JAUVVS010000226.1 GCA_030604545.1 Deltaproteobacteria bacterium
CCGAGGAAGGAACCCGGCGAATCATATACTTATGGCGAAAGGCTGACTAAGGCTCCGATTACAGGGAATAAACGTGCATGGTGGGAAGAAGGTAATCCAGATATCATCGATAAGAGAGAATTGGACGGAAATATTGTTTTTAAAGAAGATGGAAACCTCTATTTAAATCAGATTGAATGGATTATTAAGACATATAAAAAGCATGGTGAACGGAACAACCAAATGGTTTTACAGGTAGCCCACCCCTCTGACGTCACGTTAATAGATCCTCCGTGTTTGCGTCATATAGACACTAGGATCCAGGATGGCACTTTAACATTTTGTATCTATTTTCGTTCATGGGATCTTTGGAACGGATTGCCGGCAAATCTAGGCGCAATACAGCACCTTAAAGAATATATGGCGGAAGAGATAGGTGTTAAAGATGGCGAAATGATTGTTGAGAGTAAAGGCCTTCATTTATATGGTTACGCAGAGGATCTTGCCAAGCTAAGGTGTCTGAAAACCTAAATCCCCGCTTTTCCCTGCAGAAGATTCCAATTATTATTAACCATAGTTTGAATATCCTCAAAACCGCGCTTTTTTAAATGTTTAAACCTGCTATGAATCTTCAGAAACATCAAAATTCTATACTGTTTGGCGTTCTTGGAAAGGGTATGACATCTCTGATATTGGTTGTGCCTGTCGCTAACATTAATAGACGTTCAAACCCGAGTCCAAACCCGCTATGTGGAACTGTTCCAAACCTTCGGGAATCAAGGTACCACCAATAATTTTCTTTAGACAACCCCATTTCATTTATACTTGTTTCCAGCACATCAAGACGTTCTTCGCGCTGACTTCCGCCGATTATTTCTCCGATTTTTGGCACGAGAACATCCATAGCCGCCACTGTCTTGTTGTCATCGTTTAGCCGCATGTAAAATGGTTTTATGTTTTTTGGGAAATCATAAACCATTACGGGGTTTTTGAAGTGATGTTCGGTTAGATAGCGTTCATGTTCTGATTGTAGGTCTTTTCCGAAATCTATATCAAATTCAAATTTTTCACCTGATTTACTTAATATTTCGACAGCCTCTTCATATGAAAGTCTTGTATAATCTGATGACGCGACATTTCCCAGAGTTGACATCAATCCTTTATCCACAAACTTAGCAAAGAGCTCTAAGTCATCAAGACATTCTTCCATTAAATAGGCTACCAAATATTTTATCATCTCTTCGGCAAGGTCCATGTTTCCTGTAAGGTCACAAAAAGCCATCTCAGGTTCGACCATCCAGAATTCAGCCACATGTCTTCTTGTATTGGAATTTTCGGCCCTGAATGTTGGGCCGAATGTGTAAACGTCTCCCAAGGCCAGGGCAAACATTTCAGCAGATAACTGGCCGGAAACAGTTAGATTTGCTTCTTTGCCAAAAAAATCGAGAGAATAATCAACAGCTCCATCCTTTGTGGGAGGATTCATGAGATCGAGGGTTGTTACTTTAAACAATTCTCCGGCGCCTTCACAATCCGAGCCGGTTAAGATGGGAGAGTGGATATATTTAAAGCCTCTATCCCTAAAAAACTTGTGAATAGCATATGACAATTCTGATCTTATACGAAAAACAGCTCCATATTTATTGGTCCTCGGTCTCAGATGTGCAATTGTTCTTAAAAACTCATCACTATGGCGCTTTTTTTGCAGAGGGTATGTATCAGGTGCAAGGCTTAGTATCTCAATCGTTTCAGCCCGCATCTCCCATTTCTGCCCTGCTCCCATCGAGGCCACCAGACTTCCGATTATGGCCACGGCAGATCCTGTTGCAAGTTTTTTAATATCTTCATAATTACATAGAGAATTGTCGGCAACAACCTGTATATTCTTAAGACAAGAGCCGTCATTTACTTCTATAAAGGAAAATCCTTTCGAATCTCTCCTTGTTCTGATCCATCCTTTAATAAGAACGTTGTCTCTTGGTTTATCAGATTTTATGAGTATAGATATTTTTGTCCGTTTCATGAGTAATTCCTATTTTTGTTAGACAGGATGAACTGGATTGACATGATTTAAATATCCTGTCAAAATTCTTCTAAATTGTTATAAGCTCGTACTTACGGCTGCCAAGCCCAAGGCTCTCGGCATAGTTAAGCTGAATTGTCCAATCCACTTTGGGATAAACACCTTTGAATTTGTCCTCACCTGGTTTAATGTTGGTTTCAAGGCATGAATTTGGAAGTGCTTGTTCCCTGTTTACAAGATCGACTGATGCCTGGTCAATGGCAACAGGATCTTTTGCCGCGACGACACCGATGTCTCTTACAATTGGAGCATCATTATAAGGATAACAATCACATGCCGGAGAAACATCTGTAATAAAATTTAAAAACAAAGCTTTATTTTTCTTACTTTTTAAAACTCCAAAAGTGTATTCTATCATATTTTCCAGAAAAACGGGTATCGATTTGTTCGACTGGACCTGTATAGCGTTGTTAGGACAAATAATAATACATTCTCCGCAACCCATACATTTTTTGGGATTAATTACCGATTTTTCATCAACCAGCGAAATGGCTTTTTGTGAACAGTGATCAATACAATCCCCGCAACCGACACATTTTTTCTTTTTAACTTTTGGCGCCATGCCTGAATGCTGTGCCAGCTTTCCCCTGCGGGAAGCACATCCCATCCCTAGATTTTTTATGGTTCCTCCAAAGCCGGATAGTTCATGACCCTTGAAATGGGCTACCGACACTAATGAATCCGCCTGGACAATTTCAGACCCGATATATACGCGTTTAAAACGTTTTTTATTAATAATTACGGGAGTTGCGCTTTTGCCTCTTAATCCGTCTGCAATAATAATGGGTGCATCTACTACAGAATAAGCAAACCCGTTTCGAATGGCTGTTATGAGATGACTCGGAGAATTACCTCTTGTTCCCGCATACAGGGTATTGGCATCTGTCAGAAATGGAGTACCACCCTTTTCTTTGATGGATTCAACGATCTTTCGTAAAAACACCGGACGGACAAAGGCGCTATTCCCCGCTTCACCAAAATGGAGTTTAATTGCAACAAGATCTCTTTCTTTGAAAGTTTCAGAAAGACCCGCCGCGCTAAGCAGCTTTCCAATCTTATTAATGAAACTTTCCTTGTATTTGGCCCTTAAATCAATAAAATAGACTTTGCTGTTCATATTATTTTCCTATACAATAGGGTTACAATTTCAGGAGCTTTGCAGCATTTTCCCCACTAAAATGTTCAATTATTTTTTTTGGCAGCCTCGCTTCCTTAAATTCCTTGAAATATTTTGAAGGCTTTATAAGCGGAAAATCACTTCCAAAAAGGATTTTATTCGGGCCGACGATCTGGAGTGCAATCTGATACACATCAGGATCATAAAGAAAAGGAGATGCCGCCGTATCAAAATATACATTTTCAAGACTCTCTTTTACATCTTTTTTAAGCAAATTGAAAAAGAATATCCCTCCTCCCCAATGGGCAAGAACGATTTTGTTTTTAGGGAATTTTTTCAAAAGGCTGTAGATCTGATACATAGTAATCGGTGTTTTACCTGCATAATGATGACCAACCGGTTCATTGGTGTGGAACAAAACAGGAAGATCCTTATCAAGACAGATTTCCATAAAAGGTTCGAGCCTGCTTAGGGTCTTTTTATCGATACCTGATTGATAAAATGCAAGCTCTCCAATGCCTGAAAGCCCGCCTTCAAGACACCGCAACGATTCCTTGACGGCTTTCTTATTAAATGGATCAATACAGCAAAAACCGATAAGGCGTTGCGGATACCTTGCTATAGATTCCATGATAAAATCGTTATGCATTTTAAATGTTTTATCATGCCTCCATGGAAATCCAAAAACAACTGATATGTCTATATTTTCTTTGTCCATGGAAGCAATAAGCTCTTTTGCACCGACAAGATGAGATCCGGGGGAACTGTACAAAAGCTTGAAAGGCGTCTCTGATTGAAAATATTTTTCCCTGTTATTTCGGAACGCTTTAGGGAATATGTGGGTATGAAAGTCTATTATCACTTACACATCTCCTTTTTTAGACAGGATGAACACCGGTTAAATATTTAAGTTAATTTAACGGGGACGTAATAGTTCACCACAATAAATTGCCTGTGCCAGAGTTCTTAAAAACGGTGTCTGCCTTTTGATCAATGATTAAAACATAATATTTTGCTCTGTGATCTCTGCGATCTCTGTGGCGAACTGTTACCTTATAAACTAAAACTGATCTTGTTTCAAGTTGTGCTTTCTCAGCATTACGTATTTCGTATTCTATAAAGCAGGTCTCATTATCATCTATACTTTTTCCATGAATGACTTAAAAAGATGATTCATGATAAAAAGGGATAGAAACAAGCGATTGACTATTTTATGTATTTTTATACAATATAACCCCAATTGAGTAAAAAACCAATTGGGAGTTATTCGTTATTTGTTATCGG
>JAUVVS010000195.1 GCA_030604545.1 Deltaproteobacteria bacterium
ATTATATGTTGCTTCAATGCCTTCAGTCAATGATATTTCTGGTTTCCAGCCGAGGCTATTAAGTTTAGAAGCGTCTAATAACTTCTTTGGCATGCCATCTGGTTTTGTCTGATCCCATGTAATCTCACCTTGATAACTAACGACTTTCTTTATAGTCTCAGCCAGCTCAGAAATTGTCAGATCTTTTCCTGTCCCAACATTGATGTGAGAGAGCATGGGTTGGGTGTAATTATGAAAGGTGCTGTCATCGAGTTTCATAATAAAAACACATGCAGATGCTACATCGTCCACGTGCAAAAACTCACGTCGAGGGTTGCCTGTGCCCCAGAGCGTTATGGCAGCAGAGGGCATAGAGCGTAGCGAATGGCGTTTCAAAGAACTTGGGATATTTTGACCATTGGATTCAGAGATGGCAATGAGGTTGGCCATAATGTCGTCAGGGATGGGGCCGTAACGGGATTCGTCTTTTTCAATGCTGTGCCAGTCACCATGTGTAGCTAGTTTTGCTAAGTGGAATTTACGTAATGGGGGACGTTGGTGCCTTGTGACTTTATTTGCAATATTGATCTATTTCATTTTCGTTGTCATACCAGTTAAATAAAAGCAGGGGCAGATTTAACGGCACAGGAGGCTTTTTTCGCCCCTTCTAATGTACCTGCTTACACTCTTTCTACTAATCCCAATAAAATAGTAATGTAATGGAGGACGCTGGTACAGAGCGTGCATAACCTACATTTTATTATATCTCGCAGAGCTCACAGTATTTATAATGAGGGACATTCATATTTCCGTTATTTCATGGCAACCATGGAGAATTGGGTAGTCGGTACTTTTGCTATTTTGCATCAAGATGGGATCTGACAATGGAGACGAACTGCCCTGCCTTCGCCACCAGATCCGCAGCCTGATCCCGTGTCATCTCGAAGTATTCCCTGTAGTCACCCCGCTGTCTTAGCTCAAATGCCTTGTTAACCCAACGGCCCGTTTCCCTGTCGAATACCCCTTCCTTAATGAAACGGCGATTGAAATAGCCCAAAACGCCGCTGTGCTTTGACGACGAATAAGGCTCATAGATCAGCAACGCCAAGATCGCATAAAACATCGCGTAATATGCCCTGTTGATTATGGATCGAGGGCTCTTTTCGCCAGAAAGGAGAAATTTTGCTTCATCAAGGCTTTCGCCGGCCTGTTCCAGTCTGTACCGGGCAAGCGCTTTCTTGTCCGCCTCAACGCTCAAATTCTTATACCCTCCCTGCTTATTGATCTGTAAATGGGTGATTCCCGAAGTGGGCCTTCATGCAGTTCCTTGCTCCCAAAAATCACCGCAGATATGAGACAGTCATGATCGAGGTTGATTTCGAATACCAGTTCATCAATCAGTGCTTCTACTTCCGGGGTGTAGTTTTCTACTTCAATCATCACGTCTATATCAGATTCAGGAGATTCTTCGCCCCGAGCCTTTGATCCGAATACACGATAGTCAACCAGATTTAGGGTCTTCTCTAGCTCCCTTTTAAGTTTAACCAGGGCGGCGCGTTCATTTGATTTCATTGCTAAGCTCCTTCATCAGACCATAAAGGCTTGTAAAAGGGGACGCTGGTTACTTGTTACTTGAATTTTGGTGCGCCGGTAAAACCGGCGGAAAGTAGTGAATGAAAGTTTCATACAGTGAAGACCTAACGAGTCACATTGGCCCCGAGTCATGCGAATCTAATGGGGGACGTTGTTGAATTCGTTGACTTATTTCCTCTCTGTCAGAAACGGATCGATAGCTCTTGGCTGTGGAAGAATGTGGTCAGGCATAACCAATTACTTCTCGATGCGCCAGGTATTGGGAAAACTGACGATGACGACATCATGCCCGGCCTTGAGGAGAGCAGGGACCAAGTGGCTGTCAAGAAAGCTAGTTCCGCCAGTGACAAAGAATTTCATTTTCAGATATTCCCTTCCAGGAAACCGAAGTTGCGAAGTTGAGTCACTGAGAGGGTGTGCAACAGAACATCTCATACATGCCTCTTACGTACCGAACTTGAAGATTTCATCAAAGATACTCCTTTTCACCCTAAACTTCATTTCTGACAAATCTCTATAGAGCTTCTCCAATTCATATTGAATAATACCTAAGTCCATCAATCTTCTTATAACTCCCAAAGTTCCTTTAACATTCAGACCAATTCGTGCGGCCTCCACTCTTGCTACATGATCATCCAAAATGACAAGATCAGCAGACTGTTCCATTGCCAAAACTATAGCCTCGGATTCCCCTCTCCCTATTTTTTTACACAGGGCTTCAACCATGCGAAGATTCTTTGCTTGAATTACAACAACATTGTTTGACCTTAACAGCGATTTAAATTTTTTTGACGCTATATCTTCTTTTTGTAAGATCTCTTCTTGCACACAAGCTGGTACAATTACTTTAGAAAAAAGTTTTAAAGCTTGATCAAGAACGTTTAACTTTGAAAGAAAAATCAGCGGGGAACTATTAAAAACGGCTATCATTGGGGCCAGGTTTTTTCCTTTTCGATATCATTTTCAGAAAGATAAGAATAATCGATATCCAGCAATTCAAGCAATTCTAAAAAGCCGGTTTTCGTCATATGCATTATTTCCGATGCCCTGGCAAGGCTCACCAATCTCAACTTTAAAGCGCTAACAACAATTAGAAACTTCTCTTTGTCTTTTATGTCTCTGAATAAAGGGACCGCCTCCACTATAGGTTTTAATATATCTATTTGCATATTATAAACTCCTTTTTGTAATAAGGGACGCAAGGGGGGATGTTGGTAATTGTAACTTTATTAACTTATCCCAAATTTCCTCACATTTGTCAATACCAGTGATCGGAGGTCAGAGATCAGAGCCTTAGTCAGAGATCAGAAGTCGGAGATCGGAGGTCAGAAGTCAGAGCCTCAGAATGTCAGAATGAATGATTCGGGATTTTTGAGCATGGAGCAAAGAGCATAGAGCCCCAGTGGAATAGTTTTCAAATTCCACGGGGTAAACATGGTGCATAGCTCCGCCTGCTCAATTACAGGCATCTTTTTGGATAACGCATTGAGAATATTTGAAAAAAAGATATATTATAAAATGCATTATTTATGCATATCGGATGCAGGTATATATTTGGAATTTTTATAGAAATCAACACTATTTTATTACGGTTAGTTTCCCTATATAATATAGGTATTAAGGGGGATAAAAGGTAAGATCTTAAAGGGTACGTGGCCACTATTCCACTATTAGCTATGTTTTCAAAGCTTTCTATAAATATCTTTTCTATGACCAATTCGCAAAACAACAATCTCCTCGCTCTCAATATCAAAGATAACTCTGTAATCGCCTATTTTGAATCTATAAGTTCCAAGGGCGGGATCTGTCAATTTTGAAGCGTATTTCAAAGGTTCTTCTTCATACTTTTTAAGAGCCTTTCCTATTCTCTTTTTCACGTTTTCCTCAAGTTTCCGAATATCTCTGGAGGCCCTATGGGTGTATGCAAGTTTGTATTTCAAAAACCAAAGACCTCCTGATGAGTTTTCACTCTACCGGCCTTATAGTCGGCTCTAGCCTCTTTGATGCTTTTTAGATACTCTGGGGAAGTGGATGCAAGGAGGTCTTCAAGAAATGAATCTCTTTCTTCTTTTGTCATTTTTTTTATCGCCTCGATGATCACTTCCGGTTTTATTTCCATTTTTATACTTTCAAGCATTTGTTCCTCCGTTAAGTTTAATGGGGGGCGCATTGGGATTGATGATTTATGATTGACGATTGTTGATTGAAAAAAATAAAAAGATGGAACCGCAGGCTCCCCAGTACGATTTTCCGGAGCTACCCCGGTGAAATTCGCTTCGCTCCTCATTGACATGAATTTCACAGGGCAAGCCCCAGTACCATTTGCCGGACCTACCCCAGTACGATCTGCCGGAGCTATCCCAGTACCATCTGAGGGGTTAGTTTGATAAATGAGATATAAATTCAGCAGCTTTTATAATCTTTATCCCTTCATACTCCTTCAGATTTAATAGATGTTTATCACCTGAGACGATAAAATCTGCTTTGCATGATATTGCACACTCTAATACTCTATTGTCGACAAGATCTTCTTTTATTTCATTAATATTAATATTTGGCTCTATTAGTGTGCTAATTAATGCAATTTTTGCTATCGCTTTTTCAATAGTGTATTCTTTCCCTTCAAGCTTTTTAGTAAACTTTTTTCTTTTTAAAACCCCGGCTAACTCCTCTAACATCTGATGTGAGATAAAAAGTTTGATCGCTTTTATCTCAGCTTTTTCAATAACGATGGATTCATTTCCGTCCCATAGAAGTCCAGAAATGAGTGTATTAGTATCAAAAACAACCCGCTTCAAGATTATTCTACTATCCTTTATTCCTATATTTTTCTATCTCTTCTGCAACATCCTCTGCTTTTATCTCTTCTTTTTTTGCCATCTCCCTAAATGGCTTGGCAACCTCACTGAAAGTTTCATCCTTAAGAGATTTAAAGATTCTCTTAAGATATATGGTATCAAAATCAAAAAACAGATCAAATTCCGCGCCCTTTTCAAGCCCAAATCTCTCAAGTACATTCTTTGGTAATTCAATGTTTCCTTTATTCATTAATTTTACTTTTTGCATACCTTTCACCTTCAAATTTAAGGGTATAATCGTTTAATTTTTATAGCTTTTTTTGAACGCGATAGAACTACAATATTCTTAAATAGAGTAATGGGGGACGTTGTTACATTATGAAGTTATGTCAGATATTCGCTTATAATTTTGTGATTGTCATACCAGTTAAATAAAAGCAGGATCGGATTTAACCCCAGTACGATCTACCGGACCTACGGGGC
>JAUVVS010000283.1 GCA_030604545.1 Deltaproteobacteria bacterium
GAAACATCTCCACCATTCTTTTCAACAATTTCGATGAGTCGATCTATCTCCAATTTAGGCAATATCCCTTCAAGAGGACGAACACCAATACCATCATGTGAGGCAGTGAAGTTGAAAAAAGTGTTGGTTGGGGATTCTATATGCAGCTCCTTTGCCCATTCGGACAGCACCGTTGAGTCTTCTTTTGTAAAAGAATAAAAAAGCAGCGGCGGCAACGTAAAATTATAAACCATCTGCGCTTCATCCTGGCCGTCCCCAAAATAGCTGACATTCTCGCTGTGGGGTACATTTGTCTCGGTAAGAATTATAACATCCGGAGCAACCAAGTCTAAAATCCTGCGAAATAGTTTAACCATATCGTGGGTTTGGCTTAAATGGATACAATTTGTACCGATTTCCTTCCACAAGTACGCAATTGCATCAAAGCGTACAATCGTTGCACCCTGTTTGACATAAAAAAGAAGCGCCTTAACAATTTTTTCAAGAACATCGATGCTTTTATAATTTAAATCAATCTGATCAGCACTGAATGTGGTCCAAACATGAAC
Source organism: Deltaproteobacteria bacterium (assembly GCA_030604545.1). Lineage (GTDB taxonomy): Bacteria > Desulfobacterota > Desulfobacteria > Desulfobacterales > JAUVVS01 > JAUVVS01. The sequence continues at coordinate 549 of JAUVVS010000283.1, forward strand.
AGTTTTGCCTGAACTTTTTTTGAATTCAGTTAAAAGAGGCAAAGATCTGGGTCTGGTAACCTTGGATAAATCAACTGAAGGATTCACTTCAATCGCAAGATCCTCAAAACCTTCTTCTACTTCCAAGTATTTCTCGATCCACCTGCTCTTTGCAGAAACATGATTAAGTACGTGGTCAAACATAAGTCGAAAATCGCCGCCCAATTTATTAATATTTTTCCAAGTTCCAAGTTGGGGTTTAACGGAAAAGAAGTCCATAACAGAAAAACCGTCATCTGACGAAAAAGGAAAAAAAGGCAGGATATGTATAGTTGAAAATACGTCTTTGAAGAAGCTGTTTGCGAATTTATGAAGAGTACATAGAGGAGCTTCCCCTGTTTTATTTAATGAATCACCATAAGTGATAAGAACCACATCTTCCTGAGAAAAGTAAGCCTGTTCTTCTCTTTTTATAACAGGTAAGCTTTTAATTAAAGGATGAATTTTATTGAAAGCCTCGATTCCTTTTTTTGAACCATATATTCTTTCCAGTATATGTTTAACATCTTCAATACCTTCCATTATATCACTCCTTGGGAAATATAATGCATATATACAGCTAGTTTGACAGGGCTGTGAAGCACTGCCGAGAGGCAGAACCCCCACCCTTTAAGGCGGGAAGCTTCACTTCGATCAATGACTTGCAAAGAAGCTATGAACGGATATAAAATTATTTGTAATCTTTATAAATTACCAAAATAAAGAATGTTAATCAACACATATAAAAATCGATTATTAGAATTAAGTCGTTTTGTCTATATATACAGGCAGTTAAAGAAAAGATGTGTTTGAAGTAAAGATGTTGCATCGATACGTAGTATATGATATTCATAATTTTTCAATGAGAATTTTTTAGGAGGGTTATTAATGCGCGCAATCATAACGGGAGTCGGTCATTTCGTTCCGGATCGAAAACTTACAAATAAAGATCTTGAACAGATGGTGGATACCAGTGACGAATGGATCACAACCCGTACAGGAATAAAGGAAAGACGTATTCTTGAAAAGGATAAAGGGACATCTTACATGGGTGTCAAAGCCGCAAAAATGGTCCTGGAACAAAGAGGTATTTCGGCAGATGAACTCGATTTGATTTTAGTTTCAACGGCAACTCCGGACATGATGTTTCCAAGCACGGCAGCTTTGATTCAAAAAGAACTCAAAGCTACAAATTGTTGGGGATTTGATCTAAGCGCAGGCTGCGCAGGATTTGTGTGCGCTTTAGCCACTGCATCTCAATTTATAGAAACCGGAAAATATAAAAAAATTATGGTGATCGGCGCTGACAAAATGAGTTCAATTGTCAATTATGAGGATCGAAACACATGTGTTTTATTTGGAGATGCAGCCGGAGCCGTTCTGTTGGAACCTTCAAACACGGACGACCTCGGGATTGAGGATTTTTTGCTCTACCTTGACGGTTCAGGTGACAAGTCTCTGTATATGGCTGGCGGCGGAAGTCTAATGCCTGCCACGCTCGAAACCGTCGATAATCAGATGCACTACCTTTATCAGGATGGGAAAACCGTCTTTAAATTTGCTGTTACAAACATGGCAGATGTTTCAAAAAAAATTTTGGAAAAAAACAGACTCTCCGGCGAAGATATTAAGCTTTTTATTCCCCACCAGGCCAATTTAAGAATCATTGATGCTGCCGCAAAAAAAATGAAAATTAATCGGGATCAGTTCGTTATTAACATTGAGAATTACGGGAACACCACTACGGCAACAATACCCCTTGCCATGTCAGAGGCTTATCAAGAGGGAAGGATGCAAAAAGGTGACTGGATTGTACTCTCAACCTTTGGTGCTGGGTATACGTGGGGAAGCTTATTATTTAAATGGGCTATTGATTAATAATAGAGATAGATAAAAGTAAACTGGCGGCGACGGGCGGGCGGGAACTTCTCACATCATAATATTATAGGCCTTGATTTTACTTAACAGAGAAGGATGACTTATCTCTAGAAGCCGGGCTGCTCTCGTGCGGTTGCCGCCTGTCTTCACCAGGGCTCTGGTAAATAACCTTTCTTCCAGAACCTTCTGGGCCGCTTTTAAAGAATATTCTTCCAGCAAATCGTCCATCTTATCAGTTAACGATTCTGCCCCCAGTATAGCTGGAAAATGTTCAGGAAAGTTTTCCGGCACGAGATTTTCTCCTTCTGCAAGAACCACAGCCCTTTCGATAACATTTTCCAGCTCCCTGACATTTCCA
>JAUVVS010000142.1 GCA_030604545.1 Deltaproteobacteria bacterium
GGAAGAAAAAACGATATAATCCTGCCAATAGAAGAGACTGACATTCTTTCTTTAGAAAAAACCGATTAAACAGGAACGGATATGAGAATATATCGTCATTTTGATAAAATAACACTTCGGTTTGTTTTATATGTTCTATTTTTTACTTTCTTTTTTGGATGTGCTGGTAAAGAAGTCGAAAAAAGGGAGCCATTTTTCGAAAAGTGGAGGGTTGTGGCCAAAGAGTCCAAGGGGTATTCTCCTCCGAAAAAAAGACGGTCCATTGAACTTCCGGTAGAAATAAAAGAGGTGACGCCGGAGCAAAAAGCAAAAGCTGAAAAACCACTTCCCACTAAGAAAATAACCTTAAGAATGCATAAAATTGATATAACCATACTCTTTCGTGCCCTGGCCAGGGCCGTTGATCTGAATATCATAATTAATGAAAGTGTAAAGGGCAAGATCAGTATAAATGCGAAGAAAGCGCCGTGGGATGAAGTATTTCGCAGTATCTTACGCACACAGGGTCTATCCTACGATTGGGAAGGGAACATTATTCGTATCGTTACTTTAGAAGATAAAAAGAAGAACTTGGATCAATTAGAAGCCGAGCAAAAATTAAAGTCCATAAAAAAAGAGATGCAAATGGTGGAGCCTCTTCTAACCAAGGTGATCAAAATTGATTACGCGGATGCAAAAAAACTTAAGGTAAATCTCGAAAAATTTCTTACAGAAAAGGCTGAGGGAAAAGCGCTCGGGTCGATTATGGTGGATGAACACTCCAACTCAGTTATCATCCAGGCGATTCGAAGTGATATTGTGAAGATTATTAATTTAATCGAAGAACTGGATATGCCTACTCCTCAAATCCTGATAGAAGCCCATATTGTCGAAACAACCAGTGAGACAGCACGGGAACTGGGAATAGAATGGGGAGGCCTAAATTACCTCGGTTCTAACAATTGGATTACATCCGGAGCCAGCAGCACAGGAGTAATAGGACAACCAATTAGCTCTGGGGCCATCGATCCCACCTCTGGTTATGCAGTCAATTTCCCGATCATTGGAACGGGCATGAATATTGGCTATGTTGCTCAAAATGTAGGAAAAAACATTCTTGCTATTCAGCTTTCCGCCCTTCAGACTGAAGGAAGGCTGAATATACTCTCAAGCCCTTCCATTACTACCCTCGATAATCAGTCTGCAATATTTGAAAGTGGTATGGAGGTGCCATATAGTACAGAGACAGAGCCAGGAGTCTATAAAACTGAATTTAAAAAAGCAGTTCTCAAATTGGAAGTAAAACCAAATGTAATTGATGGGAAAACAATAAAAATGGAGATTAAAACCAATAAAGATGAGGTTGATCCAACTTCAGTGGGAGATATCCCTCGTATTATTACAAAAAAAGCTGAAACCAACGTAATACTCTTTAATGGACAGACCATGGTCATCGGAGGTTTGAGCAAAGAAACAACAGCTGATTCTAAATCCAGTGTTCCGGGTTTAGGTGATATTCCTTTATTAGGCTGGCTTTTTAGGGGGAAGAAAAGCGAGAAGACCATGGAAGAGGTACTGATTTTCATCACCCCACATATTTTGGGACAGTGGATAGCTGAAGAACCGATTCCTGAAGAACCAAAACCAGAGCCGAAGCCTGCTAAAGAAAAAATTACTGAAAAAGTGATACCACACGAAAAGAAGTTTTTTTCCGTTCAAGTAGGGGCCTTTTTAATAAAATGGGACGCCCATAAAATGATGGCTAGTTTAAGATGGAGGGGGTATACGCCATACGTTTTTCAAGGAATGGATTATACCCGGAATAGGAAGTTTTTTGCTGTACGGATAGGGGATTATGAAAATATGGAAAAGGCTTATGAGGCTTTTATGCTTTATAAAAAGAAGGAAGGAATGCCGGCTGTTGTTACCTATATCGATTCCATTTCAGCCGTCCCGGAAACTGAAACTCAATGAAAAAAATGGTAAAATAGCTGATTACAAAACGATTAAAAATAAGGAAAAATGGATTATTTCAGAATTCTAAATCTCAAAAAGGAGCCTTTTTCCAACTCACCTGATCCGGAATATTTTTTCCGGTCCAGGCAACACCTTGGATGTCTTCAGAAACTGGAGCTCTCTCTTCGGCTGCGTAGAGGCTTGAATGTTGTTATCGGTGATGTGGGCACTGGTAAAACAACCCTTTGCCGGGAACTCATTCGTAAATTTGCGACAGATGATGAAATCGAAACCCATCTCATACTTGATCCTGCTTTTAGCAACTCTTCAGAATTCTTATCCACAGTTGCCGAGATGTTTGAAGGCGATAAACCCCCTGACGATTCCAATGATTGGCAGATTAAGGAAATTATAAAACAGCATCTTTTTCGGAAAGGTGTGGATGAAAAAAAGACGGTTGTCCTGATTATAGATGAAGGGCAAAAGATTCCTGTCTTTTGTTTAGAAATCCTGCGTGAATTTCTGAACTATGAAACCAATGATTACAAGTTACTTCAAATAGCTATTTTTGCCCAAAAGGAATTTGAAAAAACTATCGAAGAGCATGCCAATGTTGCTGATCGGATCAACCTCTTTCATTTTTTAGAACCCATGAATTTTAAAGATACAAGGTTGATGATCCAATTCCGGCTTCAACAATCTAGTGAGACTAAAACAAATGTTTCGCTTTTTACTTATCCGGCCTTATGGGCAACATACCGTGCTACTGGAGGGTTCCCACGTAAAATAGTAAATCTGTGCCATCAAAGTATCCTGGCTATGATTGTTCAAAATCGGTCCAGAGTAGGATTGTTTTTGGTCCGATCGTGTATAAAAAGGGCTTTTTCAAAAGGTTGGAAGAGATGGCGGCAGGTTACAACAGCAGCGTTTCTCGTTGGGTTAGTCATGGTGGTGCTTATAACCGTGTTTGCACCTGAAAGATTAAAAATGAGGATGGTACAATACCCCAAGAGGCTCATAACGGCGGCCTTTCAAAATGATATATCTCAGCTTAAAAGCACGGAAACACAAATAGAAGGTAGTCTCAATAAAGTGCAGCGGAACTCAACTCAGCCATTTCAGATGTCACTGAATAAACCCTCACCAGAACCAGGAGTAAAGGTATCGACTGATACGAGCCATAGGAAGGCCGTTAAAACAGTTCCAGAAACTTTTCATGAAACTTACTACAAAGATAGCAAATATCCTTCGATTCTGGGCCAAGTTGCCGTAAAGCGACTTGAAACACTAGGTGGGATGATTCAAAAGATTTATGGCGTTTATGACTTTCGATATTTAGATTTTGTGGAAAAGGCAAACCCTCATTTAAATGATCCGGATAATATTGATGTTGACGATGTGATTTCATTTCCGACAATTCCTGCAAAGGATAAACCTTTTAAAGAGAATGCATGGTGGATAGAAATAGGTGAAAAAGACAATCTTGAAGCTGCATTTAACTTAATAAGATCATATCCCAAGGATGCACCGCCGGTAAGGTTAATACCATACTGGGACAATCTTTTAGGATTGAAATTTTCAGTACTTCTAAAAGAATATTTTTTTGTTGAAACTTTTGCCATAAATCGGCTAAATGAGTTGTCTCCGTTAATAGCTTCGAAGGGGAAGATTTTATCTAAATGGGATGAAAACACCGTTTTTTTTGCCAACCCTTTTTAGATTCGAAGACAATAATAAAGGTAACCGTTCACCGTTCAAAGGTTCAGGGTTTACGATTTTTTCATATTTTTACTTTTAATCTCAGTACAAGCTCGCTCGGCTAATTTTAAGGCTCGATTGAATTCTGAATTAGATTCAAAATCAAAGATTTTAACTACCCTAACAGTTGAACTTTGAACTCTGAACCGTGAACAGTTACGGAGTAAGACCGTTTTAAATACCGAAGAAAACAAACAAACTCCGGGTTTGTTGCCGAATCGAATACTTCCGCAATATTGTGCACAGTATAGATTTGTGAGGTGAACCTACAATCTTTAAACCCTGAACCTCTGAACCCGTGAACGGTTACTAATAAAGAAATTATTTTAAGAGAAAGCAATTGAAAAATAAAAAGAAATTGGGAGAAATGCTCATAGAAGGTGGCCTTTTGGATAAAGATCAGCTCCGTCAGGCCCTTGCCGAGCATAAGAGAAAAAATTTGAAATTAGGACAGTATCTAGCCCGAGAAGGAATCGTCAGTGGATCAGAGATTGTAGATCTGGTATCCCAGCAGCTAAAGATAAAAAAGTACAGACCGGATAATTATCCAATCGATATAAACCTGTCAAAGATTATCCCAATTGATATTGTTCAGAAATATCAATTAGTTCCTCTCACCAAGAGCAGGCACCTGCTGACAATTGGCATGATCGACCCTATGGATATTAATGCATTAGATGCTGTTGAAGTGCTTGTCAACATCGAAATAGAATCGGTTATTTGTACAGACCAGCAATTCAACCATTTGGTTGGCAGCATTTACGGTACCTATACAGGAATCGATGGAATTCTGGAAGATATGGAATACGAAAAGGGCGATAGTGATACCGAAAGCGGGGAATTGAGCGAAGACGTTGAGGTAAGTTACCTCCAGGACATAGCCGAAGAGGCCCCTGTTATTCGTTTGGTTAATTCTATTCTTTCACAGGCTGTAAATGAAGGGGCCAGTGATGTACATATCAATCCTGAAAAGGATTATGTTCAGGTAAGATTCAGGGTGGATGGTAAGCTTCATGGTGTACCGGCCCCACCGAAGTCCATGTTTTTGCCTGTCATTTCTAGACTAAAAATCCTTGCAAATATGGATATCTCTTTGTCAAGAATTCCACAGGACGGAAGATTTACGATCAAGATGGATGAAAAAGAGATCAATATCAGAACATCTACAACACCTACCATCTATGGTGAGGCCATGGTTCTCCGTCTGCTTGATATGAGTGCCGGTATCTTTTCACTTAAGCACCTGGGCATGTCCAGCGAAGACATAAGTAAAATCGAACCCATTATACACAAACCCTTTGGAATGATTCTTAGCACAGGACCGACAGGAAGTGGCAAGAGTACCACTCTGTATTCTATTTTGAAGAAAATCAATCGGGATGATATCAACATCATCACCATTGAAGATCCTATAGAGTACCGGATTGAAAAGATAAGACAAATCCAGTTAAATAGAAAGGCAGGCATGACATTTGCGAGTGGACTTAGATCTATAATGCGTCAAGATCCGGATGTTGTTATGGTGGGAGAGATTCGTGATGCTGAAACAGCCTCTATTGGAGTTCAAGCGGCTCTGACCGGCCACAGGGTTTTGAGCACAGTACACACAAATGACGCTGCCGGTGCCATCACCCGATTTATAGATATGGGGATTGAACCCTTTCTTGTTTCTTCTGTTATGTTGTTATCGATCGCTCAACGTCTGGTTCGAAGAATATGCCCCTACTGCAAAAAACAATATAAACCACCGGAGGAGGTGGTGAAGTATTGGAAACTGGACAAGGTAAAAGATGCTAATTTCGTCCGCGGTACTGGTTGTTTCAATTGTATGGATAAGGGTTATAAGGGACGAACGGGTATATATGAGACCCTTATCATAGATGAAATGATTCAGGACATGATTTTGAAAAAAAAATCAGCAAAAGAAATTTCATTTGCTGCCCATAAGGCAGGACTACTCAAAACATTAAAGGAAGATGCTACCGAAAAAGTCCTTGCAGGAGTTACAACTCTGGAGGAAGTAGCGCTGGCGGTTATGACATAGCCCTAATTGAGCAAAAACTCAATTAGGTGTTATTCGTTATTTGTTAATTGTTATTGGTTTTAGTTCAGACATCGTCAAACATTTGAGTGGTTAAGTAGTTGAGTCGACGACTTAACGAGATCTGAATGTTGGAGTAATCGGTGGCTGGTGATCGGTCACTGATTACCTACAACCACGTTATCCAAGCGAAACCAAGGATTACAACCACTTAACTACTCAACTACTCAACGACTTAACTTTATATATATCCAAAAAAGATGACAAAATTTTTATACAAAGCCATAAATGAAAGCGGAAGCACAGTATCCGGAAAGTTGGAA
>JAUVVS010000159.1 GCA_030604545.1 Deltaproteobacteria bacterium
GAAAATCCACATATCAACTACTTGCGAAATCCGATTTCAGGTTTAAGGGAACTTGAGCGGCTCATGGATTCAATTGAATCAAAATTATCCGCTATTCAGACACCGACCCTCGTGATTCAATCTTATGGAGATCCTGTGGTTGATCAAAGAGGTTCAAGAAAAGTATTTGAACTATTGGGCTCTGAAGATAAAAGTTATATCCTTTTTAACTTTGATCGCCACGGCATACTTTTAGGCGACGGTGCACATCGCGTTCACAAGGCGATAGCGGACTTTATTGATCATCTACGATAAATGTTTAGTTGCGCAGCGTCGGCAACGAAGCGGCCTTGTTTCGGTTAAACCTGAAACCCTAACCTTGAACCCCGCCTGCTATCCGTCGGGCAGGTCTCAACCTCTGAACCCGTGAACGGTTACCCTTTATCTTTTATCAGCATGCTGGAAGGATCCAAGAGCAATTCCGAATAGCCGGATGACGAAGACCTTCCCTTTAAGACTTTTAGATGGATCTCTCCTTCTTTGGGTTGAAGAAGGATAACAACTTCAAATAAATCATCAACGTTTTCTAGTTGAGCCGGGATACCCCCTGTACCGGGTTCTTCATGGCGGTGGGTGCGAATTGCAAACCAGATATGCAATCCGTGATTTTTCGCGAGGATTTTCAAATCGGTCAAAGGCGTGTGTACCGAATTATCAAAAGGGAGTCCATCGATAATAACCATATGGGGGGAGAATATATTCTGTTCCGTAAGTTCTGCCAGCCTTTCTTCAAGTTTGGGTACGCTGAAACCATCGACTTTGAAGGTCATTATGAATCTGTGCTTTAGTACGGCCTCCCACAGGTGATTAGTCTTGTTAATATTATATTGAGCTGCAATATTACGGAAAACCTCTTCATACCACAGAGAAACCTTTTGTGCCGGGTCATTCAGGCTGATGTGAAGAACATTTTTGTTACTTAACTGGCTGTTTAAGGCGAGCTGGACAAGGAAAGCGGTTTTACCTACACCAGCGCGTGCCAAGACTGCGCCAAACCCTCCTTCAGGAGGTATATCTTCAGTCCTTTGTCCTATTAGTCTTAATGAATTACGGAGAATAAGATTCTTTTTCAGCATATTAAATTCCTTTATTAATGATAATCCAGATTTCGTCAAGTAGTTAAGTTGTTGAGTGGTTAAGTTGTTATTTTTTTAACGATATCTGTGATAACATTATGCAACGCTCTTTTTTTCTTCTGCTGCCTTTTTAGCCAGTTCCTCTGCGATCGATTGCGGCACTTGTTTATAGGCAGCAAACTCCATTGTAAACTGAGCCTTGCCCTGGGTTAATGATCTTAAAACAGTTGAATAGCCGAACATATCCGCAAGAGGAACTCTGGCTTCAATAACACACAACCGGCCTTCGTCCTGAGCACTAGCTATCATTCCCCGGCGCTTATTCAAAGAACCCATAACAACACCTTGGAACTCGGTTGGCGTTTCGACGACGACCCTCATAATCGGTTCATGAATAACAGGATTGGCTTTGGCGTATCCTTCGAGAAAGGCTCCTCTGGCAGCTGCCTTAAATGCCATATCTGAAGAATCAACAGAATGTGACGACCCGTCATTTATTACTACCTTGATGCCTACAACAGGAAATTCCATTAGGGGTCCTTTTTCAAGGCATTTTTTAAAACTCTTTTCACATGAAGGAATAAACTGAGTAGGAATTGCACCTCCAACCACTTTGCTTTCAAATACGAAATCTTCTTCAGTGATTGGTTCCATGAAGCCTGCTACCCGGCCGAATTGGCCGGCTCCACCGGTTTGTTTCTTGTGTGTATAATTGAATTCGGCCCTCCGGCTAATAGTTTCTCTGTAAGCTACACGGGGCATTCCTGTTATTACTTCAACGTTGTACTCTCGGCGCATTCGTTCAACATAGACTTCAAGGTGCAGTTCTCCCATACCGGAAATAATCGTTTCTCCCGTCTCTTGGTTAGTAGAAATTTTGAAGGTGGGATCTTCCTTGGTAAAGCGGTTAAGGGCCTTGGCCACATTTGCTTCGCTTTTATTGTCCTTCGGGGCAATTGCCAGGGATATAACCGGATTGGGCACATACATGGATGTCATGGTCAAATTTATACCCGGAGACACAAAAGTATCACCTGAAGCGCATTCTATACCGAAAAGGGCTCCAATATATCCGGCAGGAATTATATCAATATCTTCCATCTGGTCTGCGTGTATGCGGGTAACCCTACCGACCTTGACTTTTTTCCCGGTTCGGACGTTTAGAATTGAGGAGCCTTTAGCAAGGGTTCCCTGATATACACGTATGAATGTAAGCTGGCCATACTGTCCATCTTCCAGCTTGAAGGCAAGGGCAACAAGTGGTTTTTTTAAATCATTCGAAAGGACGACAGATGACTCGTCATCATCTACGTCAAAGGCCTGGTTTTCAATCTCAGATGGACAAGGAAGCAATTTTGTTACAGCGTTGAGGAGTGGTTGAATCCCTTTGTTTTTATAAGCCGATCCAATAAATACAGGTGTCATTTTGCGTAAGAGGGCTGCTTTGCGCACTGCGGAAATGATCAGGTCTTCGGTAATTTTATCTTCAAGGGCTGCTTCCGTAAGTTCATCTGAAAAGATCGAAGCGGAATCAATAAGCTCTTCACGTCTTTGTATTGCCTCCGGCAAGAGGTTTTCCGGTATATTTTCAATACGCACATCTTCTCCCATATCACCTTCAAAATATACGGCTTTCATGGCGACAAGGTCGATAATTCCCGAAAAGTTTCCTTCTAATCCGATTGGTATTTGCATGGCCACGGCATTGTGACCAAGTTTATTTTTAAGCTGTTTGATTACTCGAAAGGGGTCGGCACCGACTCTGTCGCACTTATTTATAAAAGCTATGCATGGCACTTTGTATCTGGCCATCTGGTGGTCGACGGTAATTGTTTGAGACTGAACACCTCCTACGGAACAAAGTACAAGTATGGCTCCATCAAGTACACGTAATGATCGTTCAACTTCAATTGTGAAATCGACATGGCCGGGGGTGTCTATGATATTGATTTCATGGTTTCGCCATTTACAGTATGTAGCAGCAGAAGCAATAGTGATGCCGCGCTCTTTTTCAAGTTCCATAAAATCCATGGTTGCTCCGACACCGTCTTTTCCCTTAACATCATGAATAGCACGTATACGCTTGGTGTAATAGAGAATCCTTTCCGTAAGCGTAGTCTTTCCAGCATCAATATGTGCGCTGATTCCTATATTTCTGACTTTCAGAATTTTGCTATTCATGAACCTCTTTCCTTTTGAGACCTTTGAAAAACGCCCCTTTTTGTTTTAAGATAAAAAAATCCCTCATCCTGAAAATTAGTACCAGATGAGGGATATAGAGTGTGTTCAGAGGGGCCTAATATAATTGTAATATTCATAATGTCAATTAAATAGTTATAATAAAAATTGTAATGCATTTCTGCCTTTCAAGCTTATTTGTATAAACTGGTTTCAAAGGGCTAAAGTGTTACGCAAAATTTAATTCAGCGAGTCTTGTGTTTTTTTCTGAAGCGTTTAGTAAAAGGACGCTGTCTGAGTAATACATAAGTTGCACCTGCTCCGCCGTCATAAGACCTGGCACTTGAGAAGGCTATAATCCATTTACGCCATGGTCCGGAGGTAAGCCATTCGTAAACTTTAGTCTTTAATACAGGTTTTGCCGGTGATGAAAGTCCACGTCCATGAACAATCAGTATGCCTCTTTTCCCAGACCTAACTGCCCCTTTTAAAAATTTTTCAAAGGCTTCATGTGCATCTTTTACATTGAGTCCATGAAGATCAATATGTGCCTGTATTGAAAAATCTCCCCGATGCAAGCGCCTCGGAAACTCTGGATGAACTCTATACCCCGCACCTTCAATGTATTCCGGGGTATCGGCAATGATAAAACCTTTACCGTGTTTTACAAGGTCCTTAAGTTGTAAAAGAGTTTCAGCTTCAGTATAATTATTCATACATTTTGGGAATTTATATTTTTTATAATTTTCTACAATGTTTTTTCTTGATATTTTTCGAACGCCTGCCATGGCTTCCATAAAAAGTCTTTTATCATTTTCAGGATCAACTTTTCGCTCAGTCTTCTTTGCCCTATTTGAAAAAAGGTGAGGTGAAAATTTGAAGGAGCGGCTTTTAAGTAAAAATTTTAAGTCTTTAAAAGACTTGAAGGTGAAGGAAGTTTTGGAGGATTTCATGGTGTGCCTCCATTCATATTAAGAGACCACTGAGACACGAAGATTATAGGACAATTTAATTTTACTGCTTTGCAATTTTCTTTCTCTTTTCTCTTTGTGCCTTGGAGTCTTAGTGGCAATTGATTTCTATAATAATATCTACAGTCACAAGCGGATTTCTGTATTTTGATTCCATTCTTACATCAGACCACAAATCTCACCAATTTTCAACCCACTCTTTTTCGTTTCAACCCACCTCTCAGATTCCTTGACGCTAAATTTTACCGACTTATTAAATCTCCTATTTTCCGAGTAACGAATAACGAATAACAAATAACTTTCAATTGAGTGTTATCGCTTAATTGAGGTACTAACTAACTTCACTTAATTCGTATTTGGCATCTATATAAAGGAATTTCTTTGCCTCCCAGGCGGTGTTTATAAACTTCATCACCTTTCAGGAAGTCATATTTTTTTTTGCCCCTTTGTATGCTGTCTTTTATGCTAAGTACTTTGCAGAGCAGACCTGCACTTAGGGAACTGAATCGGCGGTCATAGCCACTATTGTAAAGATAGATTGTAGAATTATAGTCAAAACACATTGCTGCGGCTGCAGGTATCGCGTCTAATTCAAGGATGTAAATTTTCAATATATTAGCTTCGGCCATGGCCTCACCTAATGAATTAAAAAACGAAGCCATCCCTTCAGTCATGAAAGCAGCCTTATTTTGTTTGGCTTGCTCGAACAAAGCAAAGAAAGTACGCATAATATTTCTGACTTCTTTAGCGTCTTCAAAAACTCTAAAGTTTATGGTTGCGGCTTCATGTAATCTTCTGAATTTGCGCCTAATTTCATGCCGTTGCTTTCCATTCAACATTAGTAAGTAGTCGCCCCAGCTGGAAGGCAAATCTAATTCCAGCGAGATATCTTCTTGCTCACAAGATACGTTGTATCCAAGCTCTCGCGCCATCTCAACCAGATCGGTTAATATAATCGAGTCAGGTCGCAAAGGCTTCAAATCGAGGTGTGTGATACCTTGATTGCTTAAATAGTCGAGCAGAACACCACAAAACTCCAATCCTCTTCCGGGAGTTATAATAAAATCCAGCCAATCACAAACATTGGAGTCACCGACAAGGGAGGCATTTTCCCCTTTCACCATAAGCGGGGCTATACCGATTAGGTCTTCTTGTTTTCTAACAACACACAAACAAGGATCAGATCCGTCGCCGAATATTTGCCACCATGTCTTTAACCAGCCGGGCAAAACAAAAATGCAATTCCATCTTAAGGAGTGTTGAGCATTTAACCAGTATGATTTTATGCTGTTGAAATCTTCTATGGTTACATTATATTTCATACTGGTGGTTGCCATAATTTTATGCCCTTAACTTGAATTAGTTACAACATTCTTTCCATATTAATGACACTATTAAAAATTGTAGTATTTTCTTATTGGGAGATGGCAGATTAGGATAATGTTCCTGGAGTGTCAAGAAAAGGTTGCC
>JAUVVS010000192.1 GCA_030604545.1 Deltaproteobacteria bacterium
CTTTAATCCGCAGGGCAACTTCTATAACTTCGGGTTTTTCCATGCGAAGTAAGGATTGAGCATCCTTTATATGCATATACCCTTCCTTGCCCTGGGGACCTAAAACACTTTCTATAATCCCGGCAACCGTGAAATTGAGGCCGTTTACACTACCATCCTTGTTGTTGGCCACAAGCACTACAGGGTCTCCAATTTTAATCTTCATACCCGCGGCCAGTTTTTCAGGAATAATGATTTCTCCCGGTTTGAGCAGAACATCAGGTATTTGGCTGCCACTAAATTTCATGCGTTCACTGACATTGGGGCAAACTTTAATTTCCTTTTCAGGATCTATGGCATTTAATCGGATATTGGTAGTTTCTGTAAAATTGCTCAGCATGGCGCTTAGCTTTATCCTGGGCGCGTAAGCCTGAACATCAGGATTTTCTTTAAGGATTTTTTCAACATTTTTGTAACCTTTTGAATCAAGGGTCAAGTTCAAAGGCATGGTATCGATGGAAGAGACATACCCCTTTTTATGAATCTGCATCTGAGCCAGGTTGGAATCGGTAATCTGGCCCACCATCATTGCCTTAAATGAACCTGCAAGACCAGAAAAAAGAATCACCATCAATAAACCGAGTGTGATCAGCAGTGATGTCAGCAAGGTCCTTCGCTTGTATCGCATAAGGTTCCTTAACGCTATTTGAAATATTCGAATCATTTTTTTTCCTCCTGTACAAACGTTGGACTGTGTTTAGGGTCAAGAAGCCTGCCGTCTTCCAGAGCATGAATAACCTCAGCTTCTTCCATGACTCCGGGATCATGGGTGGAAAAGATGAATGTAGTTTTGAATTCATCCCGCATGGCACGCATAAGTCGAATGACATTTACTGCAGATTTTTTGTCCAGGTTTGCTGTAGGTTCATCTGCCATAACCAATTTCGGTCGGGTCACCAGAGCCCGTGCTACGGCGACTCGCTGCTTCTGGCCCCCTGAAAGCTGGTCGGGAAATTTATCTTTCTGATCCAGCATTCCCACCGATTCAAGAACCTTTAGCACCATTTCCTTTCGTTTTGATATCGATTCATTTTTTATCATCACAAGAGGATATTCGACGTTTTCATAGGTGGTGAGCACATGAAAGAGGTTGAATGCCTGAAAGATAAACCCGAGGGTCGAGCCCCTGAATGCTGCCCTCTGTCTCCGATCAAAAGCATCCACCTGCTCTTTGCCAACAAATATCTTTCCCTTTGTCGGCTTGTCCAGACATCCGATTAGGTTCAACATAGTTGTTTTTCCACTCCCGGAAGGTCCTACCAAAGTAACAAAGGATGCTTCATCAATAGAAAGGGTCACATCGTGCAGAGCTGTCACCTGGACCTCACCTGTCTGGTAAGTTTTGGACACATTTTCAATCTGAACCAAAGCCATAATTTTCTCCTTTTTCTTAAAGCAGATTGAACTAATATTGATGAACTTGTAAAATGTCGAAAACCACGTCATTGCGAGCGAAGCAATGGCGGGCAGGCATTGGGTAAAACATAACATTCGTCCCTATTGACGTGCCATCCTTTTGTTAACAGCCAGTTAGGGCGCTTCAACCCGGAACAGTGAACGTTGAACCGCTCAACCCAGGTATAAATCAGTCTACCGTTGGGTCGCGCAAAAATCAAAAAAGAATCCCTCAACTTAGCTGTAAAACTCTTTTTACAGCATCATCAACACGGCCTTTAAACTCAAAATGAGTTATGCCTTTGTTTTTCAGTGTATTAATCATTTTCGAACCAAAATTCCCGGCAATTACAATGGTAACGCCTCTCTGGGCAAGGAAATTTGCCGCTGAAGGCCCTGCGCCACCACTTGCATCCCTGTAATGGTTATCAATAACCTCAATCAATTCCCCTTTGTTATTAAAGATAAGATAATAAGGGCATTTAGCAGCCATATTGCTTACAGATGCTTTTGCAGTTTTACTACTTGCCGCAACCGCAATTTTCATCTTTTTCAACTCGCCAGCATTGGCCATAACTGGATAGTATAGGAAATACCATTTCGGACGCAGGTGAACGCAGATTTTTTGGATTAAGAAATTAAGAAAAAAAGTATTATTATCTGTGTATATCTGCGAAAATCTGCGTCCTATTTAACTTGACATTCAAAAAAAGAAAATACTATATTAGTTAAATACTATTTTAGTAAAAAAGCAATTAAAGGACAAAGTGTCATGCTAAGGAAAATTACCCGGAATAAACAGGTTACCATCCCAAAGGAGTTCATGGAGCGCCTCTATCTTAACGAAGGAGATTATGTAACGCTCGAATGCGAAAACAATTCCATTCGAATGCGACCCGTTGTTATTGACGAATTCAGCCGCGACGACTATGAAAAGCTCGCCTTCAAACTGGACCAGCTAAAAAATGAACCCGGCGCTAGCTATAGTGATTCAAAATCTGCCCGTAGACACTTGAAGCGGATGATGAAATAACGTGCAATTCGAATTTAAAGCCAGTTTTGACCGTTGCTTTAAGAAACTCACCCCCTCACGGCAACAAAAGATCTATCAGGCCATTGATACTTTCCTGAAATATCTGGATAGCGAAACTAAGCTACCCCTTGGCCTGGGCCTCAAAAATTGGCACGGGAGCTATTGGGAAATCCGTTCCAGTATTAAAGACCGTATTCTCTTTGAGTTCACAGATCGGATTACATTTCTTTTTGTGGGCAACCATGACGAAATCAAAAAGTTCATGAAAAGAAAATAAAACTCCTGAACGGATAAATTCCGAAGAGTTGGAGTTTATGCGTCAGCGTTATCAACCCCTACCACTTTTTGTATCTCGCTGATGATAGTTTCCGGGTTGATTGGTTTTTCAATGTATCCTGTGCATCCCGCCTCGAGAGTCTTTTCCCGATCTCCCTTCATGGCATAAGCGGTTAATGCAATAATGGGAATATTTTGGATTTTAGATTTTAGATTTCGGCCTGCCCTGTCGCGAGTCGATTTGGATATACCCTTGCTTTTACTGGCTTCCCATACCTCTTTTACCATCACGTCATCTTGGTCAGCCAGGTCTGGGCCAGGGATCTCGGATTTTGAATAAGGGCCTTCCTCGATTTTATTTCGCAATCCCTGCCCACCATCGCGAGCGCTCAGGCGAGGCGGGCGGGCGCATTCCAAATTCCGAATTGCTTTTGTTGCTTCATATCCGTCCAGCTTGGGCAACTGCATGTCCATAAGAATCAGGTCCGGAGTTTCCTTGGAGACTTTGTCGAGGGCCTCAAGGCCATCTCTGGCTTCGATTACTTCGTAGCCCTCCTTCTTTAAGATAAACCTGGCAAGATAAAGGCTCTTTTCATCGTCTTCTACGATCAAAATTTTCTTCATTTTTGCTATTCCTTAAATCCGCAAGCCCTGGCCCAGACCTGTTTTGAATGGCCATATCTCTACGTGGTGATCTTCTTAAACATTACCTCGACAGAGTTGTTTTCCTATCAAGTCACACCAGGGCGGGACTCGGGTTCTGCTGGGACCTCTCTTTCAATGCTGGGAAGGTGGCCACTCTTTTTTGCTTTTTACAGAACAAAAGATAGAGGTCAAGAAGCTGGATGAGGGTCACTAGAATAATTGATTCCACCAAGACTCTCTTGCTGTCCAGTCATCATGGAGTTCAGATGGAAAATTTCAGACAAAGTCCTACTTTTTGCTTTTCTCTTTTTTAGGTTTTTTCTCTTTTTGTTTTTCTGAGGATGGGATTAAACCGGCATAATGGATCGAACAGCCAACTTTTGGGTAGCCAGGATTATTTGCATCCGAGATAAGCCATACATATACCCCGTCAGATGGGCACGACCACAAATCGTCGATTTTCAGGTTCGGCTCATTATGTTCCAAGAAATATGCACGTTCGGCCATTTCTATATTATATCTGTTAGCCAGGCAGTGGGCTGCACGGGCCTTCTCAACATGAGACAAATAGTTTGGGATAGCTATTGATGCTAAAGCTCCCATGATGGCAATAACCACCATCAGCTCTATAAGGGTATAGCCACCTGAATTATTGTTTTTTAATGTTTTCATTTTATCAGCACCGGCACAGGACCCTTTTCGCTTACCCGAATTCCCTTGAGGCCATGAAGTTCCGGATTGGCACAGCGCACCACCACGTCTCCTTCTATGGTGGTTACTACATACGGGTTTTTACTTACTGGACAGACGATATCTTTTCCGGGCAATTTCCCTTGTTGCAGCAACTTTGATATGTGCCAGAGATTATTGATGCATTGGTCAGTCTGGGCGTCTGTTGAGTATGTTCCGTATCTGATAGGCTTTTCCTCTTTTGTCAAAGCGGAAATTAATTTAGGCGCCTGTATGGCAATTATCGAAATGCAGATAAAAAGAGTGATCCATAAAAGCGTCATCCCCACCCTGCTCTTCCTTATCCGCTTTAACTTTGAGATTTCAACTTCTTCAGGGACATACTGCTCTGCAAGCTCGATCCTACAACGAGAGCAGTACAGTTGTTCACTGTCAGCGCCTTGTTCACCCTTATTGAAGGGTTTCCCGCACCTCTTACAAACTGCACTCAAGCCTTTTTCATCGGCCATTTTTGTCCTCTCACCTTTTCAACTTTTCGAGCGCGCTCTTAACCCTCAACAATAATATTTCCTTTTGGATGGGCTTCTTGATATAATCCATTGCTCCCAGTTCTAACCCCTTTTTCTCGTCTTCCGCACTGATCTGAACAGGTTCGCTCTTTACCCCGGCTTCAATCATGCCTGTCTCTCTAGACAGGTTAACAAGTTGATCAGCAGACCTTCTCATTAGAGAAAAGCCTGTCAAAATAGAAAAGAGTGCCAATGCAGAGAAGAGGATGACCGTATCTGTCAAATCCATGTTTTCATACACAAACAGATAGGTAACCAGGAGAAATGGGATGATCCCC
>JAUVVS010000131.1 GCA_030604545.1 Deltaproteobacteria bacterium
CTTTGCAAAACACCACCTTTCTGTCATTCCCACGAAAGTGGGAATCCATAACGAGTTAAAAATACTGGATTCCCGTTTGCACGGGAATGACCATTCAGACTATTTATGGCAAAATTCAAAGGTCTCTAATCATCGAAAACGGTGAGGATTTTGGTTATATAACACATTGTCCGGCTATTCCCGGTTGCCATTCTCAAGGGAAAACCATAGAAGAAGCAATTGAAAATATTAAAGATGCCATAAGGGGTTGTCTTTCGGTTTTAGATAAAGATTTGATTTCTGAGAAAATTGAAAAATTTTGTAAGCTAATAGAAAATAAAAGAATTTAATTTCTCGCCTTTCTCGCTTGTCCTACTTTTCTCGCTGTCTTTATTCTTCTCGCTGTTTTTTAACCAAACACACCAAATAATTCATCTCTTCAGAAAAGACCTTGATTATGTCTATTAAAGATGGCTATAGTCAAAATTATTCAACACTAAAAATTCTCTTACCCATCGTGAGGTGGCCATATGGCTGACAAAAAAGAACTATATGAAGTACTTTTCGAAGAAATAAACCATAAGATGGACATCGTGCTGGAAGGATACAGTGAGATGGGCCATAAATTTGAAGAAGCCCGGATAGATAGGCAACAAATAAGAGAGGACCTGACACACAAGATTGGATTCGTTGCACGTGATTTAAACAACAAGATAGAAGAAACCAGGACGGGGCTGAGAGAAGAACTGAAGGAAACAAGAGAAGAACTTGGACAAAAAATTGATAAAATTGGGGAGATTATTGAAGACCATGAAATAAAGATAGAAACTCTGGAGAAAAAAGCGAACGTCAGTTAACGATCCAAACAAATCCCAAATCCATGACAATCAGTAACTGAACCCACCAAACACGCCAGACAAACCAGATAACCAGATACTACTGAAACCAGACTATTTTTTATGAACAAAAAGATATTAAACAAAGTACTCATAAGAACAATGATCCTGAAGTATAAACTTCATCGGGAGAATTCAAATGTATAAATATGAGCTTATTATTTATTGGAACGAAGAAGACCAATCCTATTTAGTAGAAGTGCCGGAACTTCCTGGATGCATGGCTGACGGTGAAACGTATCAAAAAGCGCTGGCAAATGTGGAAACCGTTATTTCCGAATGGATTGAAACAGCAAGAATCATAGGCAGGGAGATACCGCAACCTAAGGGAAAATTAGCTTATGCCTAATACTTTGTAAGGTGGATTAAGACCGCAGGTCAAATCTACCAAAAACCTCTTTCTCGCCTTTCTCGCAGGTTTTAGTTTTAATTTCTCGCATTTCCCGCGGTTTCTGATTTTAATTTCCCGCCTTTCTCGCTGTCTTTCACCTTTCTCGCTGTTTTCCACCAAACAAACCAGATAGGACCAAATATGAAATTGATCTTCAGTAGGCATTCCAAAAGGCAAATGAGATGGAGAAAGATAAGCAAAGAAGAGGTTGAGATGGTTGTTCATAGTGGAGAATAATCTATGAAAATAGAGTATGATAGTAAAATTGATGCCCTGTATATTCGGCTGCAAGAAAAATATGTGGATCGAACAGTGGAAGTGGAGGAAGGATTAAATATTGACCTCGACAAATCTGGAAAGTTGATCGGGTTGGAGGTGCTGGACGCCGCAGACAGGTATTCCCTGGCTGATATTTTCAATATTTCCACTGAAAATCTAATACTTGAAGACACGTTGAGAAAGAAAGCAGTCTAAAAAGGTAAACCAGAAGCGCAGCATACTCTGAAATAGGGGGACAGTATACTTAATTCTGCGGAAAAGAACTGCCTGAATCACAAGATAAAAACGAATTAACAATTAAGTATACTGTCCCCCTATTTGGATGCAATGGCAAAAAGTTTTTTCAATGCTTTTGAACTACCCTTGACCATAACACGGCCCTTTAATACATATGGTCCGCGCCAGTCAGCCCGAGCAGTTATTCCCACGATAATCACACAAATTGCGAGCGGCAAAAAACAAATACAGCTTGGCGACCTCACGCCAACACGCGATCTCAGCTATGTTGAGGATATATGCCGTGGATTTATTGCCCTTGCTGAATGCGAAAAGGCAATTGGTGAAACGGTAAATATTGGGTCCAACTTTGAGATTTCCATTGGGGACGTGGTTGACAACATCAAGGAAATCATGAATTCCGATGTACAAGTAATCACGGATAATGCACGCCTTCGTCCCGAAAAATCTGAAGTGTTTCGCCTGTGGTGCGACAATACAAAAATCCGGGAATTGACCAGTTTTGAGCCGGAGTATTCAATAAGAGAAGGACTTAAGAAAACAATTAACTGGTTTACAAACCCTGAAAATCTGCGGAAATATAAAACAGATATCTATAATATGTAGCTGATCTCAAAGGTGAAAGCATACAAAATCAACGGGCCTATTAAATTGGCTCAAGATATAAGGACCATTTTTGCGTATTTCAAAACAACAAGTTTCGAGTCAGAAGAATAAAGCGCAGCAGACTCCCAAAAACAGACTGCTCCAACTCGGCTATGGGAAAAGGCATCGACATAATTGACAATCACTGTTATACTTTTTCTAATATTGAGCGAAGTATTATGAATCTGACATTGAATCCGGATGGAAAAGTGTCTTTGTATATTATGGGACAGCCGATCATATTGCAGGAGGCGCCAATGTCACAAGAACTGGCCATTAGTTCCTTAATTGTAAAGTTTTTGCAAAAATGGCAAAAGAATTTAGCTGTAAGTTGTAGGTTGGGTTGAGGTACGAAACCCAACAAAAGCCTTTGAGCTTTCAGCTTTGAATTTTGAGCTCTTGAGAAATCGGTCTGATTACCCCACCGGAACTCAGATTGTAGGATGAGAAGGAGGATGTATGCGGAAACAAAGAATTGAGTATGATTCGCCTGTAGACGCTCTCGTAGCTATAGCTAAGCGTCTCAGCGTTTACGAGGGTCGATATCATATGGCATCGGAGGAGTTTTACAATAGATTTAGCAAGGGACAGTCAGAAGACTCTGAGGATTTCGTCGAGTGGGCGAATGATTATCAGCACTATATAGCGATTAGGCGTGAAATAGAGGCACACCTGCAGCATGTTGCTTGATTTATTATCACATTACCTTTTCAGGACGCCCAAAACAAACTTATCTTTAGATATGACAACACACCGCATTTTCCAGGGCTTCAGAGTTTTCCCCATCACAAGCATCTCCCGGACAAAGTAGCTGCTGCGAAACAACCCTCAATCTTTGATGTGATTGAGGAGACTATGCTGTGGTCTCAACAGAAGGGATAAAGAAGCCTGCTATTGCCCACGAAAGCGAATACCATATATAACCACCACGTCATTTCCATTCCGACCCAAAGGGATGAGCAGAGAGAAGTACTTTGAACTTTTTCAAAAAGTATGATTGCGCGTATTCCCATAGCGCACCTCCCTGGGAGAGAGGCCACTGAAGGGGCGTTTGACGAGTCTATCAGAAAGCTTTCACCTCTGAGCATTGATCTAGAATTTTTTATGAAAGAAAAAATTATATTAATCGGCGCGGATGCAATGGCAAAAAGTTTTTTCAATGCTTTTGAGCTACCCCTGACCATAGCACGACCCTTTAATACATATGGTCCACGTCAGTCAGCCCGGGCGGTTATTCCCACGATAATCACACAAATTGCGAGCGGCAAAAAACAAATAAAGCTTGGCGATCTTACGCCAACACGCGATCTCAGCTACGTTGAGGATATATGCCGTGGATTTATTGCCCTTGCAGAATGCGAAAAGGCAATCGGTGAGACGGTAAATATTGGTTCCAACTTTGAGATTTCTATTGGAGACGTGGTTGATAACATCAAAGAAATCATGAATTCCAATGTCCAAGTAATCACGGAGAATGCGCGCCTTCGTCCCGAAAAATCTGAAGTGTTTCGCCTATGGTGCAACAATACAAAAATTAGGGAATTGACCGGTTTTGAGCCGAAATATTCAATAAAAGAAGGTCTTAAAAAGACGATTGACTGGTTTACAAATCCTGAAAATCTGCAGAAATATAAAACAGATATCTATAATGTGTAGAAGCTCGAAGCTCAAGGCTGAAAGGCTAAAGGTCTCAAAGAACCGATGAATGCCCGGTCAAATTACTGGCTGAACGCTATCATTATGCCTGACCGGAAAACACGCGGCGAGTTTCTAAAAGCAACCAATAATGCAAATGTCATGACGCGCCCCATCTGGAGGCTGTTAAACAAACTGGAGATGTACAAAAACTGCCAGACCGATGATCTGGAAAATGCACACTGGCTTGAAGACAGAGTGGTAAATATCCCGAGTAGCGTAATTGTATGAAAAGAAAGCAACTTATAAGGCATATCAAAAAATATAATGGATTTTTGTTGCGGGAAGGCAGGAGGCACAGTATCTATCAAAAAGGAAGATTGAAAACAGAGGTTCCGAGACATAATGAAGTTGTTGATGAATTAGCGAGGAAAATTTGTAAGGATTTGGATATACCCTTTGTGAGGTGATAATATGAAATACAGAGCAGTTATAAAAAAATCTGGTGAATGGTGGATTGGTTGGCTTATTGATCTGCCCGGAGTAAATGCACAGGAGAAAACAAAAGCGGAACTTATTGAATCTTTACGAGTTGGCGCTGAAGATATGCTGGATACCGAAGTGCCTTTTGAGCCTGGCGCGGAAATGACCACGATTGACATTTCCGACCCGGATTGGGCAAGACCACCATTTGAAAATTTAACTGTATCCTAAACCGACACTTCGGGGACATGACCCGATTTGATTTTGTCAAATCGGGATCGTGTCCCAGGATTGGATTCTCGGGATCGTGTACCCGGAATGCGGTAAATAAATCTATCCCCTTTCTGCGTGTAAATGGTATAATCAACTATGGCAAATAAAATTTATCTTGATGTGTGTGCTTTATGTCGTCCATATGATGACCAGTCTTATATGCGCATCAATTTGGAGACAATTGCTGTCCAATTGATATTTTCTGCAATTGACCAAAACATGTATGATCTGGTCTATTCGCCGGTTCATGTAAAGGAAATTTCAGCTATATCAGATCAAGTTGAACGATTTGAACTTTATCACCTGCTTCAGCAGACAGGTAAGTTCATTAACCTTGATAAAGTGCAGGCAAGAAAGCGAGCTGAAAAATTGGTTTCGGCAGGCTTGGGGCCTGCAGATGCCGCCCATTTGGTCTTTGCAGAGACTGCTGGAGCTGCTTTTATTACATGTGATGACAAGTTACGCAAAAAATGTCGCGCATTAGACCTGGCTGTTTGGACAGGTAATCCTGTAGCTTTTTGCGATAAGGAGGGTTTAAGATGAAGTTAACAAAAACAGTTCCTGATAATGACCTTATGAAAAAAGGGATAGAAATACTTTTCCGGGAACTTGGAAATGTAGACGCCATCCGGTTTTTATCTATACCACGGGAAAAGCGAGTTGAAAGTGTAAAGCGACACAGAGACTGGCAGCAGACATTGGACAAGAATACCTTTTTTGATGAAATATTTGGTGATCATAAACAGGGATTATCGGGAACATGACCCGATTTAGCGGGGGGACATGACCCGATTTAACCCCTTTGTCATTCCCGGCTTGATCGGGAATCCAGAAAGCATCAGGATCGTGTCCCCGGAAGAAAAGCGTCATTCCTGTGAACACCGGAATCCAGTTCTTTTCACCAAATCGGACAGGAATACAATGAAAAAAATACTTAAAGCAGAAATTTATAATGATGGGGAATATTACTGTGGAAGGTGCCTCGATTTTGATGTCTTCACACAAGGCAAAACCCTTGATGAAGTGGTTAACAATCTAAAAGAAGCCATTCAGCTTTATTTAGAAGATGATCGAGATGCTCTGGTCGATTTTATCCAAGACCCTTCACTTTTTACTATGATGGACTTGGGTGCAATCCATGCCTGAAAAACCAGGAAAAATTAAACTCGTGCATGGTGAACCCGAAGCACAGCAAGCTCTCAAAAACAGACTACTCCAACTCAGCTATGTTATGTAGCTCAGGAAACAAGTAGGGATCGATATCCTCATCGGCCCAATAATAGGCATGTTCGGGGAACATGCCCTACATCTTTCTCGCATTTCCCGCAGGTTTTAGTTTTAATGGCTTTTTACGAGTCGATCAGTTTTGATTTCTCGCTTTTCTCGCGTGAACCTTTTTCTCGCTGTTTTCCACCAAACATACCAGATCGGACCTAATGTGAA
>JAUVVS010000162.1 GCA_030604545.1 Deltaproteobacteria bacterium
ACCGTTTTACAACCATTGCAACCGCCTCTCCACCTCCAAGGCACAAAGAAGCCAGTCCAACTTTTTTATCCTGTTTTTCCATTTCATATAAAAGCGTTACAAGAACCCTACACCCGCTTGCCCCGATTGGATGACCTATAGCGACGCTACCGCCATTTACATTTACCTTTGAAGTGTCAAGCCCGAGTTCCCGTAATACGGCCACCGTAGAACCGCTGAAAGCTTCGTTAACCTCATAAAGGTCTACATCATCTTTAGAAATCCCCTCTTTCTTCAGGCATTTTGGAATCGCCCAGATTGGAGCCACAAGGATGTATTTCAGATCAACACCGTAAGAAGCCTGGGCACCTATGGTTGCCATGATTTTGCATCCAAGTTCTGTAGCCTTTTCTTTCGACATTACTACCACTGCTGCAGCGCCATCACTAATAATGGATGCATTTCCGGCAGTAGCAAAACCGTTTTTTTGAAATGCAGGCCTCATTTTTGCAAGGGCTTCATAACTTGTTTCCCTCGGGCACTCATCCTGCTTGAAAATGACGGGATCACCTTTTCGCTGTGGGATCTCTATAGAAACAATTTCATCTTCGAATTTACCCGCTTTAATAGCGGCAAGTGCACGCCGGTAAGATTCATCTGCGTATCGATCCTGGTCTTCCCGGCTGACGTTGTATTTTTCCGAACAAAGATCATTGGAAATACCCATATGAAAATCGTTTACAATATCCCAAAGCCCGTCATTGAGCATATGATCTTTGAGTATGCCCTGACCCATACGATATCCAAAACGGGCTTTCTCCAGATAATAGGGCGCCATGCTCATGCTTTCCATTCCCCCGGCCACCACTACATCTGCATCGCCTACCTGAATAGCCTGGGCTGCCAGCATTACGGATTTTAAAGCCGATCCACATACTTTATTGACCGTAATACATTCAACCTCCCACGGCATTTTTGCCATTATCGCAGCCTGCTTTGCAGGATTCTGGCCATAACCGCAAGGAAGCACCAAACCCATGATTACTTCATTTACTGCATCCTTTTGAATTCCGGCCCTATTTATAACTTCTTCAATCACAATAGAACCAAGTTTTGTTGCGCCTAAAGAACTCAATGAACCATTAAAATTACCCACGGGTGTTCGCACTGCACTAACGATGACTGCTTCTCTCATTAATTAATCCTCCTTTTACATATATTGAGTATTTACACTAATTTCACTAATTGAAACATATTGATAGCTTCGTAAAAAGTCAAAAAAATGACTTTTTACAAAAGTTTTAAGTATCAGGTTTTAGGTTTTAAGTGTCTGTTAAAACAATATAAAAATAAAAACCTAACACCTAAAACTTAAAACCTAACACCTAAAACTTGATGAATTCGTCTTTTTACGAATTCATCAAACATATTGGTTTAAAAAAGGACAAACAATTTTATTTACAGATCTCGTTAAGTCGTCGACTCAACCACTTAACTATTCGACTATGTCTGGTTTACATACTGCGGCGATACTGCCCGCCGACATCATACAATGCCTGAGAAATCTGGCCAAGGCTGCATACTCTTACAGCTTTCATAAGTTCAGCAAACATATTTTCTCCGGATAAGGCTGTTTTTTGGAGACGATCCAGCGCTTCAGACACCTCTTTTTCGTTTCGCTTTTCAAATTCAGCAAGACGTCTGAGTTGAGATTTTTTTTCTTCTTCGGTTGCTCTGGCAAGTTCAACACATTCGGTCAACTGCTCCATATCGGCATCCGGATCCAAGAATGTGTTAACCCCAATTATGGGAAGTTCTCCTGAATGCTTTAACTTTTCATAATTGATCGATTCTTCCTGAATTTTGTTTCGCTGATAGCCCGTCTCCATGGCACCTAGAACACCTCCGCGCTCTGTAATTCTATCAAACTCAGCAAGAACAGCCTCTTCTACCAGGCTCGTCAGTTCTTCAACTATGAAGCTGCCCTGGTTCATATTTTCATTCTTGGCAATACCCCATTCCCTGTTAATTATGAGTTGAATGGCCAAGGCGCGTCTTACCGACTCTTTACTTGGAGTGGTTATTGCCTCATCAAAGGCATTGGTGTGAAGGCTGTTGCAGTTGTCATAAATAGCGCAAAGAGCCTGCAACGTTGTCCTGATATCATTGAACTGAATCTCCTGACTATGCAAAGACCGACCTGACGTCTGGATATGATATTTCAGCATCTGGGAACGTTTTGAACCGCCGTACTTCTCCTTTATTGCAACGGACCATATGCGTCTTGCAACTCTCCCAATAACCGTATATTCAGGCTCCATACCATTGGAAAAGAAAAAGGAGAGATTCGGTCCAAAGCTGTCAAGTGACATTCCCCTTGAGAGGTAATACTCTATATAGGTAAATCCATTTGCGAGTGTAAATGCAAGCTGAGAAATAGGATTGGCCCCGGCCTCTGCAATATGATAGCCTGAAATGGAAACCGAATAGAAATTACGGACATCGTTTTCTATAAAAAATTCCTGGATATCCCCCATCATCTTCAGTGCAAATTCGATGGAGAAGATACAGGTGTTTTGGCCCTGGTCTTCTTTTAAAATGTCCGCCTGAACCGTACCACGCACATTGGAGAGTACCATGGATCGGATTTTTTTATATTCTTCCTCTGTGGGCTCTTTTCCATTTTCATATTTATACTTGTCCACTTGTTGGTCTATGGCTGTATTTAAAAACATAGCCAGAATTAATGGGGCAGGGCCGTTTATTGTCATGGAGACGGATGTGCCGGGAGCACAAAGTTCAAAACCATCGTAAAGGGTCTTGACATCATCCAGCGTGCATATACTGACGCCGGAAGTGCCGACCTTGCCGTAAATATCAGGACGTATGTCAGGATCGTATCCATATAATGTAACTGAATCAAACGCCGTTGAAAGACGATTTGCCTCATACTCGGCAGACAGAAGCTTGAATCTCATGTTGGTTCTTTTTGGATCACCTTCGCCGGCAAACATCCGTGTTGGATCCTCATCAAGCCGTTTTATCGGGAATACACCAGCTGTAAACGGAAAACGTCCCGGAACGTTTTCTTCCCTTATCCACTTATGGATTTCACCGGGGTCCTTAAATTTTGGAAGGGCAATCTTTGGAATCCTCTTATGTGATAATGATTCAGTAAAAAGGGGTACTCTGATCTCATTATCTCTAACCATGTAGACCAACTCGTCTTTACTATAGGTTTCCTTAATTTCTCTCCATTCATCAAGGAGATGGGTTGTTTCCGGATTAAGAGACTTCTCGGCCTTTGCAATTTCTTCTTTGAGTCTGGAAAGAACTTCTGAAGAATCTCCGCTAAGCTTATCTTCACTTATGGTCCTGGCGGTTTCTTTCAGATGCCAGACTCTCCGTAAATTATCGGCCTGCTCTTCTGTATGCCGGTGATAATCCCTTATAGTATCTGCAATTTCAGAAAGGTAACGGGTGCGTTCCGGTGGTATAATAATCGTTTTGGAAGTAGATGTTTTTGTATTAGATCGTGGAAGGTTGGATTCAAATTTTACACCGGCCTTTTCAGCTATTGTATCAAGAATTGCATGATAGAGTGCTGTAAGGCCGTCATCATTGAACTTTGAAGCGATTGTTCCAAAGACAGGCATTTCTTTGGGAGATTTGTCCCATGCATTTCGATTACGCTGGACCTGCTTGCTAACATCACGGACGGCATCTTCGCCACCCCGTTTCTCATATTTATTCACCGCGATAAGATCAGCAAAATCAAGCATGTCTATTTTCTCGAGCTGAGAGGCGGCACCGAACTCACTGGTCATGACATACATGGATAAATCAACAAGATCGATAATATTCGAATCGCCCTGTCCAATACCTGCAGTCTCTGCTATTACCAAATCAAAGCCTGCAGCTTTAACAACTTCAATTGCTTCAGGCAAAGCATCAGGAATCTCCGTGTTTGATCGGCGAGTTGCAATGCTGCGCATGTAAATCCTTTGATTCCCGATGGCATTCATGCGTATTCGGTCACCTAAGAGCGCTCCGCCGGTTTTGCGACGTGAAGGATCGCAGCTTATAATTGCCACATTTATATCTTTAATATCTTGAAGAAAGCGTAAAATTATCTCATCTATCAAAGACGATTTTCCTGAGCCGCCGGTGCCTGTAATGCCTATAACCGGTATTTTTCGATCTCCAATTTTTTTTAAAAGCTCTGACCTGAGCTTGGCGAGATTACCATTATCCTCAGCCTTAGCCAGTTCTATGGCTGTAATAAGATTTGCAACCATGAGTTTATTATCGGGAGACAGACTGTCAAAGTCAAAATTACTGTCTCTAACAGTAGAAAAATCCAAATGTTTTACCATATGGTTAATTATACCCTGGAGACCTAACTTCGAACCATCTTCGGGAGAATATATTTTAGCAACACCGTATTTTTCCAGCTCTTTGATCTCCTCAGGCACAATGACGCCACCGCCGCCACCAAAAACTTTGATGTGTGAAGCACCTTTTTCCTTTAAAAGATCAAGCATATATTTAAAATATTCTAAATGTCCTCCCTGATAACTTGATACAGCCACCCCTTGCACATCTTCTTCAATGGCCGCATCCACAATTTCTTGAACCGATCGGTTAATTCCAAGGTGAATAACTTCTGCGCCTGTATCTTGGAGTATCCTGCGCATGATATTTATGGCTGCGTCATGGCCATCAAAAAGGGAGGTGGCCGTAACTACCCTTATATGATTCTTGGGCTTGTATACTTCAACTTCAAGACTCATAATTCCTCCTTCTAAAACTTAACACTCAAAACCTTCCCGCCTGCTATCGCCATATAGCAATGGCGGGCAGGTGTAAAAAGTCATTTTATTGACTTTTTTCGAAACTATCAAGTTTTAAACCGTGTGGATCTATCATTTTATGCTTTGTAACCGTTCACAGGTTCAGAGTTCACCGTTCAGGCCTGCCCGCCATCGTGAGCCTGTGCTCACTCAGGCGAGGCGGGCGGGGTTACCTTTCTTTCGTTAACCTCCACTAACCTTGAACCTTGAACCTCTGAACCCTGAACCCGTGAACGGTTACTATACTTTTATGCACACATTCCAAGAATAAAGTCTGTCTGTCGTTTGATATAATCTTCAATACTGTAATGGCGTGCCAGAAACCATCGCCTGAAAGTCCACATATGACCTAAAACAGAAATATTGTGAGCTATAAGTTCAATGGATTGTTCATCCAAATTCGGCATTTCCTCGGAAGCCACGAGACGAGCAAGAACTTCCACAAATAGACCGGTAATACGAAGCTCGTTTTCTAGAACTTTTTTCTGCCATTGAGGCGGCAAAGATTGGGTTTCTTGGTAAATAAGCAGAATAAAATCACTCATGCGATGGCAGACCATAAAATACTCTCGGATTACTTCCGCCAATGCATTTCGACCTTCCTTTGCTCTTGCCATGGCATCTGCTACGCCTTTCTCAACCTGATGGTGTATTGAGTCGCAAACCAGATACAGAATATCTTCTTTTGAAGCTATATATTCATACAGTGAGCCAATGGAAAAGCCTGCGGCGCCGGCAATCTGCCTTGTTGTTGTTTTATGAAAACCCCTATCAATAAAAAGCTTCACAG
>JAUVVS010000027.1 GCA_030604545.1 Deltaproteobacteria bacterium
AAAGGATCTATAATATCTCCCGAAGATAAAGAGTATGCCATGGCATTAATCGTGAAATCCCTGCTATAAAGATCGTCTTCAATAGATGCCCCATTCATAGATGAGATATCATAAATATTATTTTCTGAGATCACACGAATAAGAATCTGCCCGGGTTTTCCCATCTTGACAAGCCGGCCGGTTTTTTTTGCTATTTTTTTTGCAAATTTTTCCGGGTTTCCCATAACAGCAATGTCATAATCGACGGGAGATCGACCAAGAAGAAGGTCCCTGATCGAACCGCCTACAATATATGCATCCTTAGCTTTAGGGATATTTGACTGTATTCGGAACATGATAATTTCGTAAAAAGTCAAAAATGACTTTTTGCAAAGGTCTTTAATACTCAATCGAAAATCTTCAATAGATCAAGGATATATTTGTTTTGATAAACTTTACAAGATAAAATATCTGGATATGATCACATTTAAAGCGGTCCTGCTTTCAAACGGCTAAATTGAATATAAAATATGAAAAAAGAGCCAAAAGTACTTGACATATAATAAATTCTGATTTATATAATACTAAACTTTTTTTAAAATCCTCTTTTACCCAATTTTCATTTCAGGCTTAAATTACATCCTCAAGATACTCTATTTTTAGTTGCAGTCAATCTTGCGATAGCGTAATGTTTCTATAGGCATGAAATATTTATACTTTTTGAAAGGGCCTCAATATTTCATAAAGAGATTGAGTCTTCCAACGGGAGAGAATACCTTATTTAATTCTTCTATTAAATCATAAGATACTTATATTCCTCCATTAAAATCAACATTGATGGTCGCGTAAAAAGTAGAAAATCGTCTTTTTACTTGGTTTTAAGTTTTAGATGTTAGGTTTTAAGTGCCTAATTTAAATACTAAAAAATATCTTAAATCTTAACACTTTAAACCTAAAACTTAATGAATTCGACTTTTTACGAATTCATAAACATTCATCTTGATGCAAATTCAACGGATTTTTGCAAATTCATAAGATTTGTTCCAAAATTAACCAAAAAATAAATAGCGGGGTAATAGATTAATGGACTTAGTCGAGCTCAAAGACAAAGATATCAGTACATTGACAGAAATGGCCAAAGAGTATAGAGTTGATAGGGCTGCAGGAATGAGAAAGCAGGAGCTTATATTTGCTCTGCTTCAGGCACGGATTGAAAAAGACGGTTTGATATTTGGTGAAGGTACACTGGAAATATTGCCGGATGGATTTGGTTTTTTAAGAGCGCCTAGTTACAATTATTTGCCGGGTCCTGATGATATTTATGTATCACCTTCCCAAATACGCCGATTTAATCTGAAGACCGGGGATACTGTATCGGGACAGATTCGCCAGCCAAAAGAGTCCGAGAGATATTTTGCACTTTTGAAGGTTGAGGCCATAAATTATGAAGACCCGGAAAAAGCAAGAGATAAAATACTTTTTGACAACCTGACCCCGCTTTATCCAGACCAAAAAACGAACCTTGAAGTTGAATCTGACAATTATTCCACACGCATAATGGACCTAATGACCCCAATCGGATTTGGACAAAGAGGTTTAATTGTTTCGCCCCCAAGGTCGGGAAAAACAATGCTGTTGCAATTTATTGCAAACAGCATAGTCGCCAATCACAATGATGTTGTCCTATTTGTACTCCTTATTGATGAACGCCCCGAAGAGGTTACAGACATGGAGCGATCCGTTAAGGGGGAAGTGATAAGCTCCACATTTGATGAACCTGCAGAAAGACATGTTCAGGTGGCTGAAATGGTTATCGAGAAGGCCAAAAGGCTGGTAGAATATAAAAAGGATGTTGTTATCCTTCTAGACAGTATAACCAGGCTTGCACGCGCTTACAATTCCGTTGTACCCCCCAGTGGAAAAATTCTTTCCGGAGGGGTCGATTCAAACGCACTGCAACGCCCAAAACGTTTCTTTGGGGCAGCCAGAAACATTGAAGAAGGTGGAAGCCTCACTATTATTGCAACTGCCCTTGTTGATACCGGCAGCCGTATGGATGAAGTTATTTTTGAGGAATTCAAAGGTACCGGGAATATGGAGCTTCAATTAGATCGAAGGCTCGCGGACAAACGCCTCTTTCCCGCAATAGATATCAATAGATCCGGCACACGGAAAGAAGAACTCCTTTTAGATGAGGATACACTCAATAGAGTCTGGATTTTAAGAAAGCTTCTTTCCCCTCTAAATTCTGTAGACAGCTTGGAATTTTTACTTGAAAAAATGAGTGGAACAAAGGATAATAAAGAATTTTTACAGGCTATGAATTCATAAATAACATACTTAGTACCTTATACCGGTTTATCCGGGTTAGGAGTTGAAAGAAGATATGAAAAAAGACATTCACCCCAAATATTTTGATACTACCATAAAATGTGCATGTGGAAATGTTCTGGAGGTTGGTTCAACAAAAGGAGATATTCGAGTTGAAATCTGTTCAAAATGCCATCCTTTTTTTACAGGTAAACAAAAGCTTATTGACACTGAAGGTAGAATTGAGCGCTTCCGCAGGAAATATGAGAAATTTCAAAAACAAGAGACGCCTAGCCGGTAACAAAACAAGATCATTCTTTCAGCCCACAAAAAAGCGGATATCCAAAACTACTTATCACCTCAAAAGTATGTAAAGAATCCAGGCCTAAACAGGCGACGGACGATGGACGACAGACGGCGGATGACAGATTCTTTTAAAACTTTAGGCATTTTTTTGGATAATGGAACCCATGTTTGATAAACTAAAAGGAGTAGAAGAACGTTTCTTAGAGCTTGAAAAAAATTTAAGCGATCCTAAGATTGTTCAGAATCGTGAAACATACCAGAAGTATATTCGTGAACACGCCGACCTTAGTAAGGTTGTAGAGGTTTTTAGATCATACAAACAGACGGTGAAAGAACTTGATGACAGTATGGAGTTGTTAAAAGACGGCGATCCGGATATTGAAGATTTGGCCCGCGACGAGATAGAAAGGCTCAATCTTAAAAAGGAGAACCTCGAAAAAGACCTCACAAAGCTCCTTATGCCAAGGGATCCAAATGATGAAAAGAATGTGTTAATTGAAATACGAGCCGGTACAGGCGGTGAAGAAGCAGGCCTCTTTGCAAGTGATCTTTTCAGGATGTACAGCAGGTATGCAGAAAGCAAAGGCTGGAAAATAGAGGTTATGAACCATCATGCAACCGGCGTTGGTGGTTTAAAAGAGATTGTTGCCATGGTTCACGGCAAAAGGGCATACAGCCGTTTAAAGTATGAAAGCGGCACACATCGTGTTCAACGCGTTCCGACAACCGAGACACAGGGGCGAGTACATACGTCGGCTGTTACAGTTGCCGTACTGCCTGAAGCCGAAGATGTTGAAGTTCATATCGATTCAGGTGAGATTAAAGTTGATGTATATCGTTCCACCGGTCCGGGCGGACAATCGGTCAATACAACCGATTCGGCTGTACGAATTACCCATCTGCCTACAGGTCTTGTTGTTACATGTCAGGACGAAAAATCTCAGCTGAAAAACAGAAGCAAGGCAATGAAAGTTCTCCGTGCTCGTTTGCTTGATAGAATGATTCAAGAGCAAAACGAAAAGAGATCTGAAGAGCGGAAAAGTCAAGTAGGAACCGGAGATAGAAGCGAAAGAATCGGGACATATAACTTCCCCCAGGGAAGGGTTACGGACCACCGGATTGGGCTTACACTTTACAAGTTGGAAAGTATTTTGCAAGGTGAAATAGACGAAATAATAAACGAACTTACAACCTTTTATCAAACCCAGGCACTACAGAATGCAGAATCAATCAAAGACCCTATCAAAGACCGGAGAACCTCAATGGACCATTCTTAAGCTCCTGAAATGGACCACTTCCTATTTTAATTCCCATGATATAGATAATCCAAGGGCCGCAGCCGAAATACTTCTTGCACATGCCTTAAAATTAAATAGAATTGATTTGTATTTACGTTACGATCAGCCGCTTTACAGCTCTGAGCTTTCTGATTTTAAAGTATTAATAAAAAGAAGGATCAACAGGGAGCCTATAGCATATATTTTAGGCAGCAAAGAGTTTTGGAGCATGGAATTATTTATCACAAAGGATGTTCTAATTCCGCGCCCTGAAACAGAGTGCCTTGTTGAGACAGTCCTTTCTTTTCTGCCTGAAAAAACAGACGGAACACCAAAGCGCGTATTAGAACTTGGCACGGGATCCGGGGCTGTTATTCTTGCCCTTGCTGCTCAACGGACAAAGCATCTTTTTTTTGCATCTGACCGTATTGTAAAGGCCGTTGAATTGGCTCAAAAGAATGCAAGACACCATGATCTTGACGGGTCGATTAATTTTTTTTCCGGTGATTGGTTTGCTCCTTTTAATAATGATATAAATCCCTTTGATATTATAGTATCGAATCCGCCTTATATTCCAACTCAGGTTATTGGTCGACTTCAGCCGGAAATTTTCATGTATGAACCTGTTATGGCGCTTGACGGCGGTGAAGATGGTCTCCAGTCAATAAATCATATTATACGATTTGCGCACTTATACCTAAGTAAAACCGGATATATGTTTCTGGAGATAGGTCACGATCAGAAGAGTGAGGTAGAAAAGATTATAAATAGCTGTAACCAATTTAAAGAAATTGTTTTTAAAAAAGACTATAGCGGCTACTATCGTATTGTTCAAATGAGGAAAAGTGGTGTTTAGTATTTTGTGTTTTTGTGTCTTAGTGGCCTCCGGCTCGGATAGCAAAATAACTTAGCAGTTATATAAAAAAATGTTGCGAAACATGATTTGATTTGTTACAAAACTCAGTTTGTAAATATCGCACGTCTTTTGACCCGTCTCCTGGTGCTTTCATTGAAAGAGACAACCGAAAGTCGGAAGCGGGGTTGATGAAGGCGAAGGAAAAACCAAATTAGAAGGGAGTAAAAAATGATTTACATTACAATGAAGGAACTCCTTGAAGCGGGAGTACATTTTGGTCATCAGACAAAACGCTGGAACCCAAAGATGAAACCATACATCTTTGGAGCAAGAAACGGAATCTACATTATTGATCTTCAGAAAACCGTGCGCATGTTCAAGGTTGTGTATGATTTTATAGTCGAAACGGTTGCAAACGGCAAGTCGGTCCTGTTTGTCGGCACCAAGAAACAGGCGCGTGAATCCATTTATGAAGAGGCAAATCGATGCGAAATGTTTTATGTTCATAACAGATGGCTTGGCGGGATGCTGACAAACTTTCAGACGATAAAACAAAGTATAGATCGCCTTAATTATCTCAATACCATACAAAATGACGGCTCAATCAACCTGTTTCCCAAAAAGGAGAGATTAAAACTTGGAAAGGAACGTGTAAAACTCGATAATAATCTTGGCGGTATCCGCAGTATGGGCCAACTTCCCGGTGCTATCTTTATTGTTGATCCAAGAAGCGAGGCTATTGCAGTTCGTGAAGGAAAACGGCTCAATATACCTATTACGGCAATTGTTGATACCAATTGTAATCCTGATGAAATCGATTACATCATACCCGGCAATGATGATGCTATACGCGCTATTCGGCTAATTACGTCCAGGATCGCTGATGCCTGCATCGAGGGTAAAGAGCGTCTGGCTGAAAGACAGCAGGCTGAGGCAGACAAAGAGATCGAAGAGGAATCAGAAATCACGGCTGCTAGTGCTGAATTAGAACCGGGTGAAAGGAAGGTTATTTCGGACGGCTCGGAAGGTCCTGTTGTAGAAATAACTAGAAAATCAGCATCTGGGATTTCAAAAGAATCAGAAAGAGAAGAACCGGAAGTAACTACTGAAGAAGAAAAGACAGGAGAATAAATATGGCGGCAATTGATGTAGCATTGGTAAAGCAGCTTCGAGAAAAGTCAGGGGCTGGAATCTTGGATTGTAAAGAGGCACTTTCCGGGTGTGAAGGTAATATTATTAAAGCAGTTGAATATTTACGAAAAAAAGGTTTGGCAACAGCTCAAAAAAGAGCCGGAAGGACTACGGGGGAAGGAACGATTCAGGCTTATATTCATATGGGTGGAAAGATCGGAGTGCTTGTTGAAATAAACTGTGAGACCGATTTTGTTGCTAAGACCGATGATTTCAAAGCATTTGTAAAAAATATAGCAATGCATATTGCTGCTACAAATCCCATTAGCGTAGCATCAGAAGATGTGCCTGCAGAGGTTATAGATAAGGAAAAAGAAATCTATCGCGCCCAGGCTCTTGAAATGGGGAAACCTGAAAAGATAATAGGCAAAATAGCGGAGGGAAAACTTAATAAATTTTACAAGGATAACTGTCTGTTGCTCCAGCCTTATGTAAGGGATCCGGATGTAACCATTGAAGATGTTTTGAATGACATAATCGGAAAAACGGGTGAAAAGATTACAATTAAACGTTTTGCCCGATTTCAGATAGGGGGGTCATAGACCTTGCCAAAAACCCGATTTCAAAGAGTTATGCTAAAACTGAGCGGTGAAGCCCTAATGGGTGATCAGGGCTTTGGAATCAGTTCGGAAATGATAGAATATGTAGCTGAAGAGGTCCAATCGACAATGGACCTAGGTGTTCAGATGGCGATAGTTGTGGGCGGCGGTAACATTTTCAGAGGGATTGCGGCCAGTTCATACGGCATGGATCGAACTTCTGCAGATCATATGGGTATGCTGGCCACGGTTATTAACAGTCTGGCTTTGCAGGATGCTATGGAAAAAAAGGGGATACAGACACGTATTCAGACCGCCATATCCATGCATGAAGTGGCAGAACCCTTTATACTGCGAAGAGCAATCCGCCATCTTGAAAAACAGCGCGTGGTTATTTTTGCAGCCGGCACTGGAAATCCTTATTTTACGACCGATACGGCAGCCGTACTAAGAGCAAAAGAAGTTCATGCAGATATCCTTTTAAAGGCCACCAAAGTTGACGGGCTCTATGATTCAGATCCCGCTATTAATAATGATGCTAAATTTATAAAAAAAATCGATTATATGAAGGTTCTGGAAAAACAGCTTAGAGTCATGGATATGACTGCAATTTCACTGGCCATGGATAATAAACTTCCCCTTATTGTCTTTAATCTAAATAAAAGGGGGAATATTAAAAAAGTATTATGCGGAGAGGATGTCGGGACTAGGATAGACACAAATTATTAGTTATTAGTTTTGTTTAAAGAGTTTAAATAAAGAGGTAAGGAACGATGATTGACTCAATATATGAAGAAACAAGAGAGAGCATGGACAAGTCTATGGACTCCCTAAAAAATGAATTTAAAAAAGTCCGTACAGGTCGGGCTTCCTTGTCCCTGCTTGATAGTATACGGGTTGATTATTATGGTACGCTGACTCCGCTCAATCAAACGGCATCCCTTTCTGTCCCTGAAAGCCGCCTCATTATGATACAACCCTGGGATGTTTCCATAATTAAAGAGATTGAAAAGGCGATCTTAAAATCCGACCTGGGTTTAACCCCTTCCAATGATGGCAAGATTATACGTATTTCAATTCCACCACTTACTGAAGAGAGACGGAAAGAGCTGGTCAAAGTAGTGAATAAAATGTCCGAAGACCATAAGGTGGCAGTACGTAATATTAGACGCGATTCAAATGATCTGATAAAAAGTTTGAAAAAGGATTCAGAGATTTCGGAAGATGATGCGTTTAGAGCACAGGATCAGATCCAGAAGATTACGGACGAACATATAAAACTTATAGACGATATCTATCAGGAAAAAGAGAAAGAAATCCTTGAATTCTAATCATTCTTCCCCTGCAAATAAATCTGCCGTTCATAAAGATTTTGATACTGAAAATCTCCCCTTTCATGTTGCCATCATTATGGATGGTAATGGCCGATGGGCAAAACAACGTATATTAAATCGGATTAAAGGACATGAAAAGGGAGCTGAAACAGTCCGGACAATTGTAAGAACGAGCCGCGAAATCGGAATTTCCATCCTGACTCTTTATGCTTTTTCCACGGAAAACTGGTTGCGACCGAAAGCAGAGATCGCTGCTCTTATGGTCCTCTTGAAACGATATCTCAAATCAGAAAAAAAAGAGATGCTGGATAACAATATACGCCTCAATGCAATCGGACAGATAGAGCGTCTCCCGGAAGATGTTAAGGAAGTACTGGCTGAGTCGATGGCTATAACTAAAAAAAATGACGGGATGCTCCTTAACCTTGCATTGAGTTATGGCGGGAGAGCTGAGATAGTAAGGGTGGTTCAAGAGATTGTAAAAGAAACAAAAGAGGGTAAGGTTGACCCCGATTCAATAACATCAGAACTGATAACTGAACACCTTTATACAAGGGGAATGAGGGATCCTGATCTTCTGATTAGAACCAGCGGAGAAATGCGAATAAGCAATTTTCTTTTATGGCAGATTGCATATTCGGAAATATATGTTACAGATACCTTATGGCCCGACTTTAGCAAAGATGAATATATCCGGATTCTGAAAGACTTTCAGCGTCGGGAACGGAGATTCGGTAAAGTAGAGTAACGTAAGCCGCCCCATAGAAATTATGCATTTAAAACGTTGGATTACAGCTATTGTTCTCCTCCCCTTTCTTATTTTGCTGATTTACAAAGGGGGGTCTTTTCTGTTTGCAATCGTTGTGAGTATCATAAGTCTTTTAGCCATGTGGGAATATTTTCGTATTGTGTTGAACAAAGCCCGGAGTTCTTCAACTTTCAGTTTTCAGCTTTTAGCATTTATTATATGCCCAGCCCTAATATGGGCTGCTTATATAAATTCACTTCATGTTATTTTATGTCTTATTACTTTAAATCTCATTGTTTCCAGTCTGATCTCTCTACCAAAATTCAAATCTGATTCATTCATAGTAGAAAATATTACAAAACAGAATATGGGTATTATTTATATACCTTTATTTCTTTCCTGCATGGTTATGATTCGAAACGGAACAGACGGCGTAATCTGGATTTTTTTCCTGTTATGTATTGTTTTTGCAGGTGATACCGGAGCATATTATGTTGGTTCTTATTTAGGGCGACACAAGCTTTGCCCTGCAGTAAGCCCTGGAAAGACTATAGAGGGTTCTATCGGCGGACTTGCTGCAAATTTGGGTATAGGTGCTTTGTTTAAATTGTTTTTTTTAACGTCGCTGCCGTGGGGCTTTTGCATCCTGTTTTCTATAACAATAGGTATCGTAGGACAGGTTGGTGATCTGTTTGAATCCGAACTTAAGCGATCCGCTGATGTGAAGGATTCCGGTGTGATCCTCCCGGGCCATGGCGGCGTTTTGGATCGTATAGATGCCTTATTATTTGCAGCTCCTGTGGCTTATTTCTTTAAGGAGTATATTCTAATGAATTCGTAGAAAGACGAATTCATCAAGTTTTAGGTTTTAAGTTTTAGGTGTTAGGTTTCATTTTTATGCTGTTTTAACAGATGCTTAAAACCTAATACCTAACACTTAAAACTATACATTATAGACAATGAAACTTCTTTCCATTCTCGGCTCAACCGGATCCATAGGCCGTAACACTCTCAAGATCGTCGAAAAGTTTCCTGAACGGTTTGCTGTTAAAGCACTTGCAGGAAAAGATAATATCGAATTGCTGGCCAAGCAAATCAAAAGATTTTGCCCGGAGATAGCCGTGGTTTTCGATGAAAAGAGGGCACATGAACTCAAAAATATTCTTCCGGTTGAGGAATTTGATGTTGAAATTATGTATGGCCAGGATGGATACAGGGCGGCAGCCACACATGATAATGTTGAAATGGTAGTAACTGCCGTTGTGGGTGCTGCAGGTCTTTTGCCCACATTGGCTGCAATAGAGGCAGGAAAGGACATTGCTTTGGCCAACAAAGAAACCCTTGTTATGGCCGGTGAGATTGTTATACAAAAGGCGGCTGATAAAGGGGTAAAGATTCTTCCCATCGATAGTGAACACAGTGCAATTTTTCAATGTATTGAGGGTCAACGCAGGGAGGACCTGGAAAAGATACACCTTACCGCTTCGGGAGGTCCATTTTTAAACAAACCTGCAAATGAATTTTTTGAAATTAAGCCTGAAGATGCGCTTAATCATCCCACGTGGAAGATGGGCAAAAAGGTAAGTATCGATTCGGCTACACTCATGAACAAGGGACTTGAGGTTATAGAGGCCATGCATCTTTTTGGTGTTTCACAGGATATGATTGAGGTTGTTATCCATCCGCAAAGTATGATTCACTCAATGGTTTCCTATAGAGATGGATCCGTAATTGCCCAGCTAGGTATTCCAGATATGAAGGGAGCAATAGCATATTCTATTTCATATCCAGAGCGTCTCCCGTTAAATCAACCCATACCGGACTTTGCCGGCATGGGGGCTCTTACTTTTCAGAAACCGGATTTCGAAAAGTTTCCCTGCCTTGATTTGGCTTTTAAAGCCTGTGATACCGGAAAAACACTTCCTGCAGTCTTAAATGCAGCAAATGAAACGGCTGTCCAGGCTTTTCTTGATCAACGCCTATCATTTGCTAAGATTCCCAAAGTTATAGAAAAAACAATGAGCAGGCACTCTGTTGCCGAGCATACAAGTCTGGATGATATTCTGGAAGCCGATAAGTGGGCACGTAAGGAAGCTGAAGGTGTGATAAAAAGTGTAAAGTGACTACGCGTTATCTAATAGTAGTTCTCAAAATAACGTTCCGTTTCAAAGACTATGTGCAGCGTCTAAGCTTCCGAGCGAATTCATTTGGGGATATTTGATTAAGCGTTCTCGGCGAAGCGGAGCGTAAAAATTGAAGCTGTTTGAGTCCCGAGCATAGCGAGGTCGAGTTCTTTAATTTTAG
>JAUVVS010000190.1 GCA_030604545.1 Deltaproteobacteria bacterium
CAATTTTGTTCAAGTTCAAGGAAGGCGAAAATTTTAACCACAGGAATACATTGAGTATTTTGAGGATTAAAATTTGAGCCTGACACAGAAATTGGGCAAAAGGGGGCGTTTTGCAAAGGTCTCAAATCGATATCCGTGGGATATATTTCATAGTGCTAATAAAATGTCAACGACATCATAAACATATTTGGTTGGTAATTTAAATTCTTAAATGTGACAAAACCCTTGACTAATATATATTGGTTTGCTTGATTCTGGATACTGGAATCTTCTTTCATTCTATATTCTCATATCCTAAATTAAAAAGGAATATAATGAAAAACTATAAACAAAAAGTTGCTGAAACAACAAGGTTCTTGAAAGCTCATATTGAAAAGCTTCCTGAAATATGCATTCTCACAGGGACAGGGCTTGGTGAGAGTGTAGAATCACTTAATATTTCAACTCTTTTAGAATACAAAGATATTCCTAATTTCCCTGTCTCAACTGTCCAAAGCCACTTCGGGAGACTGCTTGCCGGCAGCATGCAGGGGAGACGGATTATTGCCATGCAAGGCCGTTTTCATCTTTACGAGGGTTACACATCTCTTGAAGTTACCTTTTCTGTGAGAGTGATGCAGGAACTCGGCGTTAAAATTTTGATCCTTTCTAATGCAGCAGGAGGTTTAAATCTCGGATTTAAGACCGGAGATATAATGATAATTGCCGATCATATCAATCTTACCGGTTCAAATCCGCTTGTCGGTTTAAATGAAGAAACATGGGGTGACAGATTTCCCGATATGAGCAGTGCATATGATAAAAAGCTCGCAGGACTTGCTGAAAGTTCCGCCACAAAAACCGGGATCTATTTGCAAAAGGGAGTCTATGCAGGACTCAAAGGTCCGTCACTTGAGACACCTGCCGAAGTACGTTTTCTCAAAACTATTGGCGCCGATGCAGTCGGTTTCTCAACGGTTCAAGAAGTAATTGCAGCTGTTCATGCAGGAATGAAGGTACTCGGGCTTTCAACGATAACCAATGTTCATAATCCGGATGCTCCCGCACCTGCTTCTGTTGAAGAAATTATTGCCGTGGCAAAAGGGGCTGCACCTAAACTAGAAACAATTATAAAAGAAGTTGTTAGGAATTTAGATGACAATGAACTCAACTGACATACTCGTTTCAAACGGCACGGTGTTGACCATGGATTCCAAAGATACGCAGCTTAGAAACGGCGTAGTTGCCATTGAAAAAGATAAGATTATTGCCGTAGGTCATATGGATGAGTTTTCAACATGGAAAGCATCTCGAATTATAGATGCACGTGGTGGAATTATCATGCCCGGACTTGTAAATGCCCACACCCATGCATCCATGACCTGCTTCAGGGGACTTGCCGATGATCTCCCCTTGATGACCTGGCTTAATGAGCATATTTTTCCGGCCGAATCAAAACTGGATTATAATAAGGTTTATTACGGGGCCCTTTTAGCTTGTGCTGAGATGATTCTATCCGGCACCACTTGTTTTTGCGATATGTACCTGTTTGAAGATGCGGTGGCCGGTGCTGCAAAGGAAGCGAAAATTCGTGCTGTAGTGGGAGAGGTTTTGTACGATTTTCCCTCACCCAATTATGGTCCTATAGAAAAGGGTTTTGCCTATACAGAGAATCTCATCAAAAAATGGAAAGACGATCCCTTAATAACGA
The DNA here is from genome assembly GCA_030604545.1 of Deltaproteobacteria bacterium. Lineage (GTDB taxonomy): Bacteria > Desulfobacterota > Desulfobacteria > Desulfobacterales > JAUVVS01 > JAUVVS01. The sequence continues at coordinate 1,691 of JAUVVS010000190.1, forward strand.
TTGCCGTTGAACCCCATACACCATATCTTTGTGCGCCGGATCTTCTCAAAAGGGCTTCTTCCCTTTCAGAAGATTATAATCTGCCGATTGTTATACATGTTTCTGAAACAGAAATCGAGGTGTCAAATAGTCAAGATCAACATGGTCTTACACCAATAGGTTTTCTTGCAGATTTACAGATTTTGTCACCAAACCTTCTTGCTTGTCACTGCGTTGTTCTTACTGATGAAGATATTGCTCTTCTAAAGCGTTACGATGTAAAGGTTGCTCATATGCCGGAAAGCAATATGAAACTGGCATCAGGCATTTCTCCGGTGCCAAAGCTGTTAAAAGAAGGGGTATGCGTTGGGCTTGGAACCGATGGAAGTGCAAGCAATAATAATCTTGACCTATTTTTGGAAATGGATACTGCGGCCAAGCTCCATAAGGTGAATACTTTTGATCCCACCGTTATGGATGCCAACACAGTGTTGAAGATGTGTACTATTGAAGGGGCCAGGGCACTCGGACTTGGTGATCTAACGGGTTCTCTTGAGCCGGGCAAGAAAGCGGATTTAATCATTATTGATACACATAAGCCTCATCTCACGCCAATGTATAATCCTGCCTCCCATCTTGTTTATGCCGTCAGAGGAAACGATGTCACAACATCCATAATAAACGGTGAAGTGGTCATGGAAGACCGAAAGCTCATGACAATAGACATTGAGAAGGTAATGAAAGATGTAAATACTATAGCAGAAGAAATAAAATCCAACTTTACTTGAGCGATAACGCTCAAGTGAAAGTTATTTCCTTAAAACAGGCAATTTAATTTGCCTTTAAATTGATATGGAATTTTTTCGTAATCATAATCTTACTCATAATCGTAATCTAATAGGTTCTCATGTTTAAGATTAAGTTTATGATTATGAGGCGATTTAGGGTCATAGTTTCCCCTTGAAGGAATCTCATAATGTTAGATCTTGTTGTCCACAACGGTATAATAGTAACGGTTAATCCTGATTTTGACATTATAAAAGACGGCATTGTTTGTATAAAAGATGGAAAACTTGAGGACGTTGAGGCCAGGGATATTGATTTGCCTCTTCCTGATGCAAGGAATATTATAGATGCAAAAAGTGGAATAATCATGCCCGGCCTGATAAACACTCATACACATCTCCCCATGGCTCTATTCAGAGGGCTTGCCGATGATCTTCCACTTCACGTTTGGCTTAATGAACATATCTTCCCTGCTGAAGGAAAGCATATAAATCCCGAGTCTGTCAGAGTTGGAACCCTGCTGGCCTGTGCAGAGATGATACTTTCAGGGACAACAACGTGCTGTGATGGCTACTTTTATGAAAGCTGTGTTGCGGAAGCGGTTTGCGATTCAGGCATGCGGGCTGTTCTTGGCCAGGGTGTTATCGATTTTCCAGCTCCGGGCGTTCCGAATCCATCGGATAATATTAAAATCGCCGTGAGATTTGTAGAGAAATGGCAGGATCGATCTAGTATCATAACCCCCTCAATATTTTGCCATTCACCATATACCTGCTCTGAAGATACATTGCATAAGGCCAAAGATCTAGCAGATTTTAGAGGATTACTCTTCCAGACTCATGCGGCGGAAACAAAAACAGAATTTGATCGAATTAAGTCAAAACACAAGGCCTCACCGATTCAATACCTTGATCGTCTCGGCGTGCTGGACCAAAATACGTTGCTTGTTCATGCCATATGGATAGAAGATGATGACATAGAAACTATATTAAAATCGGGGGCAAATGTTTCCCATACCCCGGAAAGCAATATGAAACTTGCTTCAGGTGTCGCGCCGATTCCCGAACTTTTAAATGCAGGAGTAACGGTCGGCCTCGGCACAGACGGGTGTTCAAGCAACAATAATCTTGATCTTTTCCAGGAAATGGACTTTGCTGCAAAGCTTCATAAAGTTAATAGACTTGATCCGACAGTCATGAATGCAGAGACCGTCCTTAAAATGGGGACAATTGAAGGAGCAAAAGCCATCGGCCTTGAAAAAACCATCGGTTCTTTGGAAATAGGAAAAGAGGCGGATCTTATCATTATAGATACCCATAAGCCCCACCTTGTTCCCATGTATAACCCAATATCCCACATAGTCTATGCCGCCATTGGTTCGGATGTGCGGGATGTCATTATTTCCGGAAAAATAATTATCAGAGATAAGCGTCTGCTTACCCTAGATCTTGAAGATATCCTTACGAGAGCAAATTTATTAGGTGACTCAATAGGTGATTCAATCCATTGACAAAGAAATATCAGCATCATATATTCGAAATTACTAAAGGTGATTTTGAAACCTTTGCAAAACGCCCCCTTTTGCCCAATTTCTGTGTCCCCGATGAGCGGGATTTGTCAACAGGCTCAAATTTTAACCTGCCTAAGGCAGGTTAATCCTCAAAATACTCAATGTATGGATGCCTGTCCCGATCTGATCGGGGTGGTTAATCCGCCTGAGGCGGATCGCCTTCCCCCGACGGCGGGACTTACAGCTTGAACTTGAACAAAATTGAGCATTTGTCAAAGGTCTCGAGTACTTAGTTGAAAATTATATAAAAGGGAGAAAAAAATGGCAAAACTAACCATTGACGACCTTAAAAAAATAAAAGAAAAAGTTTCAAAGGAAACCTCCTTGCGGGACGGAAAAGCTAATGTAAAAATTACTGTTCATATGGGAACGTGTGGAATTGCTGCCGGTGCTCGGGAGGTTATGAATGCCCTGATGGAGGAGATGGCACAGAGCGATCGACAAGACATCAAAGTGGTGGCTTCAGGGTGTTTGGGCATGTGCAGCAGTGAGCCTAACGTGACTGTTGAAATAGAAAATGAAGAGCCGATTGTCTATCAGCATATGGTTGCCAATAAGATGCGCCAAGTCTTTAAAAGACATGTCCTTCAGGGAGAGGTTCAGACCGGTTTCGCCCTGGCCAGGATATAGGTAAGCCGGTCAACGTTAAAGTAGAAGGATTTGACAAGCGTTCTATTTAAAACGATAAAAAGGGGGTATTAATGATCAGTCTCGAATTTCTAAAAAAAGTCAAAATATTTGATGACTTAAATGATGATCAGCTGTCTGATGTTATGGGCTGCTGTCAGGAAAAGGAGTATCATCATGGAGACAGACTTTTTGGTGAAGGAGATGATGCTATCCACATGTGGGTGGTAATGGATGGACAAGTCGATCTTCGTTTTGATTTGCCGGGGCGTCCTATTTCAAAAGAAAACACTATCTCCTCCATATCAGCATATAATACCTTCGGGTGGTCAAGTCTTGTACCGCCGCACAAATACGGACTTTCTGCTTACTGTGCCACCAGAAGCTGCAAGGTATTAAAAGTAGAAAAAGAATGTCTTACAAATCTTTTCGAGG
>JAUVVS010000179.1 GCA_030604545.1 Deltaproteobacteria bacterium
GAAAAGCAAATTATAATTAAAAAGCATCTCACTGTTACCGTAGTAACTGCGGTTCCCGAGGAAAATACATAATATTTTAGAATTATTGGGAATATTATCGTTTGCGTATTTAATGGCCGAATATTCCGGACGATACCTTTCAATATATTCATCCCGCCCTACCCTGCCTGTAATATAATTAATCGGATCTACGTGCCGAAACTGATTCAGGATGTATGCGGCATTCATGCCCATTAGAACTAGCAGGGTCAAAACCACCAATCCCATATATATCCTTCTCGTTTGTAAAGAACAATGTTCATTAATTATTGAAAAAATTTCGTAAATACCAAACACGGATAGGATCACCAATGGTGGAATTATTGGTGCAAAATACCTTATCCGTATAGCAGTCTGTAAAAAAGTATAAAACAAATAGAAAACTGAAAATGCCAATAGAACCTTTTTTTCTGCCCTTAAAAAGGATGTATTGTTTTTTATACGATAAAATGCAAAAAAGGGGAAAATGAATAACAGCGGATTTAATCTTCCGTCAAAATACTTCGGGTTATCATCCTGGCCCTGAAAAAATATACGAATGGGAATAATCGCCGTTTCCCACCATGATTCCTTGAATAAGATTTTTCTTATCAGAAAATGTCCTAAAGGTCCTTTAGATTTCTCGGCAACAACAGTTGAGCTTTTTTGTAGCCTTTCAATGCTATGTTCGTCAGAATCTCCTTTTTTTGAACCGAGCCAGGTCTGGTATAGTGGATAGACAGGATTACCGGTCCAGATGTAATTTCGTATCATCCAGGGTGAAAAGATCAGAAACGCAAGCATAAAGAAAGCTGCACTATGCCCGATGCCTTTATAGGCAGGTACTCCCTGCTCACGAGAAAATCTTGAATAAATAAACGGTACGAAAAGAGTCAAAAGGAAAAATACGATGAGGCCGTTGTACTTTGTTCCCAGAGCAAGCCCGCAACTAATCGCAGATATGATAAGATACCTGAGTCTAAAGCGATTTTCGATCCATTTTAGAAAGTAAAATAGTGCGGCAAAGGAAAAAAACACAAGCCCGAGATCAACATAAGCAGTTATTGAAAGCTTTACAATGATGGGTATTGAAAGAAAAAACAGAGCTCCCAGCAGTCCATAATAAACATCAATACGTTTCCTTAGATAACTGAAAACAAGCCAGGCGGTAAGCAAAGCAAACGTAAAATGAATATATTTGGGGATAATATCATTTCCGAAATAAAGGGGTATGACGTACAAAAGGTCCAGATTCATGGGATAGTATGAAAATATAGCCCAGGGAATTTCATAGATGCCGCCATGTTTCAGGTAAAGCTTGGGAATCGCAAGATGGTGGATCAATGCGTCCCTGCTTACCGGAGGAACACTTGACAGGACAACAATAGAGGTGATCACGGCGCCTAAAAGCCCGGTAAGAACTATTTTAAGAAGGGTTTTTGAAAATAATATTTGAAAGTGTTTGGTCATAAAACCGACTCATATCAATCCATTACATCTTTGAGTATTTTCGGAGGTATCTGCCCTAAATACACCTGGTCGTTTATAACATAACAGGGTGTACCGTTGATTCCCAGCTTGATTCCAATGGAAATATCATGTTTTACTTTGTACCGGATGATCCTGTTTTTGATTGAAAGCAAAAGCGCCCTGTAATCCAGCCCAACCTTTTCTGCCAGTTCCTTAGCATTAATATAATCTTTATTACCCCCAATCTCAAATAGGGTGTCGTTCATTTCCCAAAACTTATCTTGCGTCTGGGCATATACCGCGAAAATCGCCATAATCCCGGACCCCACGTATAACGGTTCTTTGACGATCGGGTTGTATTTATGATCCATGGGAAAATGGCGATGGATAAGCCTTATTTTATCCGGTTTCTTTGCTATAATTTGTCGAAGAAAAAAATGCATTTTTTTACACTGGAAGCATTGGTAATCCGTAAATTCCGTTATTTCAAGTTCAGGGTTCTTTGCTCCTATCCATGGATACCCGTCATCAGTAACTCCATGGGGTATATCTTCTGAGGACACAGGGGGTGTAAGACGCCAGTATGTCGGGAAAAAGATAAATACAACAAAGAAAAGGCAGAAAGCCGGAAAAAAAACAGACAGGGTCTTTTTTCTCATTTTCCATAAAAATTCCATATCCAGTACCAGGCCCCTTATCAAACCGGATTTGTCGAATCTTCTTCTGATAAGCCATGTATAATACAAGAGCAGAAAACTGACGCCAAAGCTTACAATGCACATAATGCAGTAGCTGTGGATATAAAATGTGGAAATAAAGGCAAGAATGATGCTGTAAATGCTAAAGGCTAACGATATAAAAAAAAGAATGGGCCAAATCCGATGTTTTTCCGCCTCCTTGCTCCAGGCAAACGGTGTGAAAAGCAAAAAAAATGTATAGCCTATAACCCCCCAAACCGGTACCGGGATGCCGAGGAATATGGAATATGGACTTTGCGAAACCGTATCACAATTAATTGCCTTTGAAATGGCGCAGAAGCTCTTGTAGGTAATATCAGTATAAACCCGGTAATGAGAGATTGAAAGATAAATTGAATCCGCCAGACCTGAAGCCCCAAGAAAGACTATGATCCATAAATAGATGGGAAATGGGAGCGGTATTGTCTGTTTTTCTTTTTTCATTTAACAATAATAGTCTTTTTAAAGTCAGAAATACAACTCTTTACAAGCCTTTTTTGTATTTGGTGTTTGTAGATTTAATCAATAAAACTGTACAAAGAGCGCGCGGCATTATCCGTGCATCAAGCCAGGCAAGTCCCATATAAAATCGATTGGCCCACTTGAAAAAAGATGTGAAGACCCTGATTAACATTAGGCTTTCCATTTTTTTTTTATTTCCTGTATTCGACTTTTTCCTGCCAATCTTTTGTAAAATCGAAAAACCAAAGACTATTACACACATTGTTACTTTTTCCAGCGGTCCTAATACCTTCTTTGTAGATATCGGTTTGAAGCCCGATTCTATTAATTTATCCCGCATTTCGGACATCTCGTAGCGGCGATAATGGTTTACGAAATGATCATCCATAGCAAAGTAAAATTTTCTATGAGGAAAGGTCACTATAAGACATCCCGCCGGTCTTGTAGTCCGGGCCAATTCATTTAAGACTGCCTCATCATTCGGGACATGTTCCAGGACCTCTGAACATATGGCATGGGAAAAAACATTCGGCTTAAAAGGCAAGTTATTCCCATCTGCAACAACGTGCCATCCTTCTCCATGAATACGTTTGAGAATTTGTAATGCTGTTAGAGATAAATCTGAATAAATGATTCGTTTCGTCTTTGTCATCACCGGGGAGATACCGCTTCCCATCTCCAGAATGAACTCAGGCGTTTCTCGCTTAAATGTATTTTCAACACTTTTTTTGCGGAGGCGATAATTGTATAAAAAATTTTTTAATGTAACGTAACTGCCTTCCTCGTAAAAATCCTGAAAACGATTCCTCGCGGTATATTTCATTAAACTGTCTGGACTCATATGAACCGTCAATACTTATTCCTTTCGTTCACGAGCACGAGCACGCGTATGTTTACGTTTACGAACAAATAAATACTACAGCATAGCTTTTGCCATTCTCCCCGGCATAGCCCGGGGGTTTAGCTCTGGAATTACTGCATATTGATATGGAAAAATAACTTTGAATGAATAATTCTCATTTTCGAAAGACGAAATATCAATGCAGTATATAAACACCCTAAACCATATTGGATGCTGCGCCATAGGTTAATTGATGAGGCTTCAGCAAAATACTTTGTCGGACAACTAACCTCGGCAACCGTAAATCCCAACCATATTATTTGGGCGAGCATCTGATTGTCGAATACAAAATCATCCGAATTTACATCAAGAGGCAACCGTTCCAGCAGCTTACGAGAAAATGCCCTATATCCCGTGTGGTACTCGGAAAGCTTTGCTCCCAGGAAAATGTTTTCAATAAAGGTAAGAAATCTGTTTGAGATATACTTCCATATGGGCATCCCGCCTTTTAAGGCATAGCCCCCCAGAATTCTCGAGCCCAGTACACAATGGTAAAGACCATTTCCTATCATAGAGGCCATGGCAGGGATCAGTTTTGGGGTATACTGATAATCCGGATGAACCATTATGATGATATCACCGCCCTCTTCAAGGGCCAGTTTGTAACATGTTTTTTGATTTGCACCATAGCCGATATTTTTATTGTGTCTATAAACAATTGTGCCGGGCAGTCTCTTTGCAATAGTTACGGTTTCATCCCGACTTCCATCATCTACCACAATAACCTGGTCAACGATACCCTGCGCCATGACCTCATCATAGGTTTTGCGGAGGGTCTGCGCCGCATTATATGCAGGCATTACGACAATAACTTTTTGTTCTCTAAACATTTTAATCTCATATTGCAGTTCTTTATTGAGTCCTGTAAAACCAAGTCTTCTGAACAGGGTCAGAGTTCATTAGCTCTACCTTGAATCGTTTTTTCCATTACTCCATTACTCCAAAAATTCGTTGAATTAAACAAGGTGTTGTACCCCATCAAAGCCAGGTCCTTTGGGCCTGGATTCTTTACTTTTACTTTAGTTTCCTTGAGCTTTCTTGTGCTGTCAACGAGTTTTTGAGATTTTTTTTGGCATTTTCATGGTCAGGCTTTATCCGCAACGTTTCACGAAAATGATTAATCGCCTCTTCGATCTTCCCCTGTCTCATCAGGACATATCCCAGATGATTGTGCGCCTCTGCATAGTCGGGTCTTATTCGCAGCGCATCAGAATAATGGACAATTGCTTCTTTAAGCCTTCCATGGGTTAAAAGAGTGTGCCCAAGATTATAATGAACCTCTGCATAGTCGGATTTGATTTCAAGCGCCTTTAAATAGTGGTCAATGGCCTCGTTGGTCCTGCCCTGGATCTTCAGGGCATTTCCAAGGCTATTGTGTGCTTGCGCATAGTCGGGTTTGATTTCAAGCGCCGATGATAAGTGGATAATGGCATCATTGACCTTTCCCCGTCTCATCAGGGCATTTCCCAGTCCATTGTACGCCAAATAATTGTTGTCGGTAACATCAAGGGCATGTTTAAAAAGCGTAATGCTGTTTTTCCAATAAGTCACCTGGAACCATGAGATTATCATAAGGATCAAAAAAAGTGCGGCTGTAGATGCAGCAAGCCCTATCCGCTTATGGTTCAATCCGGAGACAAGTCTGGACACAAGATCGGGTACAC
>JAUVVS010000018.1 GCA_030604545.1 Deltaproteobacteria bacterium
CAAAGAGCAAAGGCAAAGCCCTTCGATCTGCTCTTATTTCTCCTGATGTGTCTGTTTGTAATGATTGCCTTCGTGAGCTTTTCGACCCGGCAGACCGTCGCTATCAATACCCATTTATAAATTGCACAAACTGTGGACCCAGGTATACCATCATAAATGATATTCCATATGATCGGCCCAAGACCTCGATGAAGCATTTTAAAATGTGTAAAAGGTGTCAGGCCTGAGAAACACTATCCCTGAAAACTGAACACTGAAACCTGAAGCCTAAAGAAATGGTACAGCTTCTTATACATTCTATGCAATGTTATTTTGGAATCACCATACTAGAGAAGGGAGGGGCAAGCATATCAAGCTTTATTTTCCATAAAATAATTCCAAATTTCTTTGACTTTTTTCCGCAGATCGCCAAATTTATCTTCAGGGACTATGGGGCTTCTCTCTTGGAGGCTGAGTTTATGAGCAGCTGCTCGGTAGATTAAGTAGGCTTCCCTTAGAAAGTAAGCAGTATATTCGTCAATAATACCTGTTTCAGCCAGGGTTTGAAGAAGACGGACATTGTCGGTCCAATTTAAGAGTTCGGCATATTCATTCGACTTTAAGAGTACCAGGTACTGAACAATGAATTCTATGTCAACAATTCCACCTTTATCCTGTTTGAGATCAAAAGAGCCCTGTATGCGTTTTAAAAGTTCTTTGCGTATACGTTCGCGCATGTTCTTTATTTCTTTTCGGAGTTTGGATTTGCTGCGTGGACGAGCAAGCACCTCAATTCTAATTTGTGCAAAACGCTCTGTCACACGGCTATCTCCGCTTACGGCTCTTGCCTTTATGAGGGCCTGATGTTCCCATGTCCAGGCTTTTTCTACCTGATAATCTCTAAATGCCTCAATATGACTGACAATAAGGCCGGAACTTCCGCTTGGGCGTAATCTCATATCAGTTTCATATAGAACTCCAGCAGATGTATGGGCAGTTAAAATATGAATTACTCTTTGACCCAGACGAGCAAAGAACTGGGCATTGTCTATTGGATTTTTATTACCTACTGTCCGGCCTTCACTCCCTGCATGAAGAAATACCAGATCAAGATCAGAATCATACCCGAGTTCAAGACCGCCTAATTTCCCATAGGATATAACAACGAATCCTCTGTCGCATTTCTTTCCGTTTAAAAAACAAATAGGCTCTCCATGTTTTTCAACTAGGTGACTCCAGGACAACTCGAGAGCCTTATTTAAGATCGTTTCCGCAATGTCGGAAAGATGGTCACTGACTTTCATTAAAGGGAAGTTGCCGGCAACATCGGCGGCAGCAACCCGCAGGATATTAATTTGTTTGAAAATACACAGCTCTTCGACTTGATATTCAAGATCGTAAGGGGACAGATGTTCGAATCGTTGATGCAACTCTTTTTTAAGTTCGATTTTTTGGGGAGGAATATAAAGTGTGCGCGGATCAAGAAGCTCATCTAGTAGTACAGGGTGTTGAGCTAAAAAGGATATAATCCATGGGCTGGTATTTGCAAGTTTTATAAGATGGGAAAGTACGTTTGGATTCTCCAACAAAAGTGATATATAGCAGGTTCGCCGTTCAATGGTCTTGATCAGGTCTATTATACGGTTCAAGACAGGGAGAGGCTGTTCTGATTTGCCAATTTCTTTAAGCACAAGCGGTATCAGTTTGTCGAGACGTTCACGACCTTCGCTGCTAAGAGCCCGTGTTTCCGGATCATTACGTAGATAATCTAATAATCGAAACACCTTGTCCGGGCTGTCAAATCCGGTAGCGGAAAGCACCTCATGCCCTTGCTCATCTTCTTTAGAATCCTGCCACACTACTCTCAATTCGTTGTAAATTTTATCGGTTTGGTCATCTGGGCTTTCTGAATCTTTAATTTCAAGCAAATTTTTAAAATGATCATGAACACTTTCCATGTATTTTTTTAGATTCAATGAAAAAGATTCCCAGTTTGAAAAGCCCATGGATGCTGCAAGGCGGACTCTTTCAAGAGGATCGGACGGAAGGTTATGGGTTTGCTGATCAGAGAATTCCTGCAAACGGTGTTCCACGTTGCGCAAAAACTCGTATGCTTTTTTAAGTTCATTATATACATCCTGGGGAATATATTTTTCTTGGGAGAGAATCGATAAAATTTTAAGAATAGGTCGATCCTGAAGAACCGGCACTACCCCGCCGCGTATAAGCTGAAAAATCTGTCCAAAAAATTCTATCTCACGTATTCCGCCGGGGCCGAGTTTAACATTACCTTTCATTCCTTTATGTTTGATTTCAAGGGAAATCCTCTGCTTCATGTCTCTTAAGGATTCAAAGACGCCAAAGTCTAAGTATCTTCGATAAACAAAGGGTTTAAGCCTTTCCAGAAGGTGTTTACCGGCGTTTTTGTCGCCGGCAACAACTCTTGCTTTGATCCAAACGTAACGCTCCCATTCTCGCCCAAAAAGCTGGTAGTAATGTTCCATATTATCAAAGCTCATTACGAGTGGACCGTTTTCACCATCGGGACGAAGACGCATATCGACGCGAAAGACAATACCTTCATGAGTGGTTGACCCGATAACGCTTATAATTCTATGACAAAGGCGTAGAAAAAATTCATCATTGCTGATCGTTTTTGCTTTTCCTTTTGTATTACCGTTCTCTGGATAGGTAAAAATCAGGTCAACATCAGAAGAAAAGTTGAGTTCCCGACCACCAAGCTTGCCCATCCCGATAATGACAAGCTGTTGGCGTGAACCATCGGACCCGGTAGGAACGCCGAATTCTGAACATTGCCGTTTATAAAGAAGTGAAAGCGTTTGCTCTATGCAAGAATCGGCAAAAGATGATAGATCAGCCATGGTTTCTGAAAGATTCGACCAGCCCGCAAGGTCGCGCCAGGCAATCCTCACCATTTCACGGTGACGAACTCTGCGAAGAATACTGCCAAGTTTTACATCTTCGTCTGCCTCCAAAAAAGAAGTTTTGAGCTTATTATGGTATTCATCCTTATTATATCGTCTTTGGAGATCACGACTTTCGACAAGACTTGCCAGCATTTCGGGATCACGGATGCAGCTTCTTGAGATAAAATCACTAAAGGAAAAGACCCGTTTTAATACCGAAATAAATTCATCGTCATACGGCAGTTTTATGTTTGATTCTTCGGCTGCAGTGCAAAATTCTTCCCATTTAGTTTTTGCAATTTTCCACAGTTCTTTTGGAAGATTATTATTATTAGTCATTAAAAACCTGTACCGAATATATTTGCAATAGTTTATCCATAACCCTTTATATTCTCAAAGATATTTTTTTTCAATATTTTTCAAGTATTGCGAAAACAAAATAATATAGACAGCACAAGGAGAAAAAAGATGTGCCTAAATCTTACTTTCGTGGTATAGAATAAGCTTAAGAGGTAATAGTTCACCGTTCAGAGGTTCAGGGTTCAGGGTTTACAATTTTTTCATATTTTTGCTTTTAATCTCAGTGCAAGCTCGCTCGGCTAATTTTAAGGCTCGAATGAATTCTGCATTAGATTCAAAATCAAAAGCTTTAACTACCTTAACGGTTGAACTATGAACCCTGAACCTCTGAACCCTGAACCCGTGAACGATTACCTTAAGAGTTCACCACTGAAAGACACGGAAAGAGTATAATGGATTATCAACACTTTATGGAAAAAGCGTTGGATCAGGCAAAAATGGCGTTATCTGCCGGTGAGTTCCCTGTAGGATGCGTAATGGTTTATGAAGATAAAATTATTGTAGACGGTTATCGAAAGGGCACAACTAAGGAGTCCGTAAATGAAATTGATCATGCCGAAATGTTGACATTAAGGCGTCTTATCGATCTTGAGAAGAATAAAGATAAAAATAAAATAACTCTTTTTTGTACTTTAGAACCTTGCCTGATGTGTTTTGGCGCCATTCTATTAAGTGGTATCGGTGAAATTGTATATGCTTATGAAGATGTAATGGGAGGAGGAACAGGGTGTAATTTGTCCAAGCTGAACCCTTTGTACAAAAATCGTAAGGTTTCAATTGTTTCGAATATACTACGCCAAGAGAGTTTGGAACTTTTTAAGGTATATTTTGCAAACCAGGTAAATACTTATTGGAAGGGAAGCCTATTGGCCAAACATATACTAAATCAATAGCCTGATTGAGAAGTTACTTTTTCCCCTTGTAAACTATTATATTTTACTTGCATTTTTTACTTGCATTTCTTAATATCGTTGTATATCCACTATTGAATTTCCTTTTCTTCTTCTGTTTGGGGAGGCAAATGAAAGTTGATGGGTTCGAATATTTTGCGGATTCATTAAAAAAATAACAACAAATTATTGTATGAGGAGGTGAAAACATAGCTATATCAAAAAGATCAAGTAGATTTTATAGAACAAATGTTAATAAAAACATAAAAGCAAAAAATGTTAGAGTAATAGATCCTGATGGTAACCAGATTGGCGTTATCCCGACCTATAGGGCTCTTGCAACTGCCGCTGATTTTGGTCTTGACCTGGTTGAAATTTCTCCTAATGCAGATCCTCCAGTCTGTAAGATAATGGATTATGGTCGGTATAAATATGAACAGACAAAGAAGCAACAGGAAGCAAAAAAGAAACAAAGCACCTTTCAGGTCAAAGAGATAAAGGTACGTCCGAAGACGGGTGATCACGACCTGCAGATAAAAATCGGTCATATAAAAAGGTTTATTGCTAAAAGGGACAAGGTTAAGGTAACTGTCATTTTCAGGGGTCGAGAAATTACACTTTCAGGGCTTGGGAAGGATTTGCTGGAAAGAATTGTTGAGGCAACTGAGGAAATTGCAGCCGTAGAGCAACAACCCAAATTTGAGGGCCGCACAATCGTTATGATCCTGGCGCCAAAGTAATTATAAAATATTTGTTTCTTACCACGAAGGTCTAAAAGTCAAGCTGGTTATTCATGTGCTTTTACTAAGGTGGCGTGAGTTAATAATTATTGGTTGCTCACGCCATCTAAGTTTGAAATAAAAGGGGAATATAAAAATGCCAAAGATAAAGACAAATAGGGCTGCGGCAAAACGTTTTAGGAAAACGGGAACAGGGAAAATTGTTTTTTCAAAATCCCATGCCAGTCATATGTTAACAAAAAAAACCAGAAAGCGTAAAAGGTCTTTAAGAAAAAGCCAAATTATTGATAAATCAAATAAAAAGAATGTAAAATTGCTTCTTCCCAATGGATAGTATCTTAAGTATGAATTTTGTGTTTTTTATGGCAAAAAATTTTAACCGGTACCAAGGGATTGCAGATTGCAGATTGATGATTTTAGATTTATGGAAGTCGCTCGCGCAGCGCAGGCGCTTGCGCCGCGTGTCACTCCGCTGTTTTGAATAAAAATGGAAAAATTCCTTAAATCTTAAATCTTAAATCTTAAATCTTCAATTCAAACGATCTGCAATCTACAATCCCTTAGTTACGGCCCGTCCGCCTCACTCCGCTTGGCAGGAGGGCGGGCTTGTCCGGGTTAGGTGGATAGATTGTATTTTTAATTCTTACAAAGGAAAAAATTATGCGTGTAAAAAGAGGTTATAAAGCAAGAAAACGCCGAAAAAAGGTTTTAAAACTGGCCAAAGGTTATCGTGGAGGCCGCAGCAAATTATTCCGCACTGCTGCAGACGCCGTAGACAAAGCACTCATGTATGCTTATCGGGATCGCAAAGCTCGTAAGCGTGATTTCCGGAAACTATGGATCATAAGAATTAATGCTGCAGCGCACATGAATGATCTAAGCTACAGCAAACTCATGCATGGGTTAAAGCTTGCAAACATTGAGATTGACCGCAAAGTCCTTGCAGAGTTGGCAATATCAGATCCTTCCGGTTTTACTCAAATAGCAAACTTGGCGTCGCAGCAGCTCTGAGACTGGATGCCGGATATTTAAATTAGACAGGATTTAACCCGGTTAAATAAAATTTATATTCTCTTTGTGCTTAGTGGCTGAATAGTTACGGTTTAAGGAAAGTGGAAAGAACAATAGAAGAAATAAATGAAAAAGCGCTAAAAGAGCTTCAAGCTGCTTCAGATCATGAAGCGATAAAAGCTCTGTTTACACGATATCTGGGCCGAAAGGGTCTTGTTACTCAATATTTAAGGAACATTTCAAAATTACCACGGGATAAAAGGCCGGAGGCCGGGAGAAAGGCAAATGAGATAAAAAGAACCCTTGATAAGGCATTTAAAGAAGCTTTAAAACGACGTCTTTCAGACACTTTCGAAAAAGACAAGGAGATAGATATTTCCCTGCCAGGGAGAATGACCCTACAGGGATCTTTACATCCCATTACACAAATTAACCGGCAGATATGTGATATATTTGAAAAATTGGGGTTCGATATTGTTGAGGGGCCGGAGGTTGAAACAGATTATTATAATTTTGAAGCTCTGAACTTTCCAAAAAATCATCCTGCAAGGGATATGCAAGACACATTATATGTTTCCGATAACATTGTTCTAAGGACGCATACATCACCGGTTCAGATCCGGACTATGGAAAGGCAAACTCCGCCGGTGAGAGTCGTTGCTCCGGGCAAGGTATTTCGATGTGATTCAGACGTAACGCATACTCCAATGTTTCACCAGGTTGAAGGTCTTCTGGTAGATGAAAACATATCCTTTGGAGATCTTAAAGGAATACTAACAACATTTGTTCACCAGATGTTTGACGAAAGAACAAGCCTCAGGTTTCGCCCAAGCTTTTTCCCATTTACGGAACCGAGTGCCGAGGTGGACATTCTTTGTGTTATGTGCAGGGGCAAGGGTTGCAGAGTATGTTCACAAACAGGATGGCTCGAAGTTCTTGGATCCGGCATGGTCCATCCTGCACTGTATGAAAATGTCGGATATGACGCCGCCCGTTACACAGGATTTGCTTTTGGAATGGGCGTTGAGCGTATTGCCATGCTAAAATACGGAATCGATGATATGCGGAAATTCTTTGAAAATGATCTCAGATTTTTAAGGCAGTTTTAACATGAAAGTTAGCTTGAGCTGGTTAAAAGATTATGTCTCTATCGAAATGGAGATACAAAATCTTGCTGATGCACTCACTATGGCCGGACTTGAAGTTGAAGCAGTTTCAGACCGTTATGACTACCTGGATAGTGTTGTTGTCGGCCGTGTTGTTAAAATCAGCCCCCATCCAAATGCCGATAAATTACAGGTTTGTGAGGTGGATGTGGGTAAGCGTATAATTTCTGTTGTATGTGGAGCCCCTAACCTAACAAAAGATATGCTTTCGCCCACGGCCCTGCCCGGCACCGTTTTGCCGGATGGATTTATCCTCGAAAAAACAATAATGCGTGGTGTAACATCAGAAGGCATGCTTTGCAGTGAGGGAGAATTGGGCCTTGGACCGGACAAGAGTGGTATCATGGTCATTAAACCCTCCAAATCGGTGGGCGACAAGGTTGCAAAAGCACTTGAGCTTTCAGACATGGTGGTTGAACTTGATCTTACTCCGAACAGACCCGATTGTCTCAGCATAATAGGAATCGCACGCGAAATAGCTGCTATACAAAAAACAAACATACGATATCCTGATATTAGTCTCTCTGAGTCGAGTGATAATATTTCAGACTTAACATCCGTAACTATCGAAGCACCGGACCATTGTCCACGATATGCGGCACGGCTTCTTTTTGATGTTTCAATTGAACCCTCTCCCTTCTGGCTTCAGGACCGGCTTATGTCGGTTGGCTTAAAACCAATCAATAATATAGTTGATATAACAAACTTTGTCTTGATGGAGACCGGTCAGCCGCTACATGCATTTGATTTTGACAACCTGGTGGGAAACAGGATTGTTGTTCGCACGGCAAATGAAGGTGAAACATTTACTTCACTGGACAATAAAGATCGCATACTTTCTAAAGATATGCTGATGATCTGTGATGGGGAAAAACCGGTTGCTATTGGCGGGGTCATGGGCGGCCTCAATTCGGAAATTGAAGTATCCACGACCCGTATTCTTATCGAGAGTGCATATTTTGATCCTGTCAGTATCCGAAAAACCTCAAAAAAGCTAGGCCTGAAAACAGATGCTTCACATCGTTTCGAACGCGGCGTTGACCCGGATGGTACTATTACGGCTTTAAATAGATCTGCTCAACTTATGGCTGAAATCGGCGGCGAAAAGTTAATTAAGGGAATAATAGATGAATATTCTAAACCGGTACGCAGAAAGACAATAACCTTAAGTACAAAAAACACGAATCGCCTCCTTGGAACCCGCCTGGAACAAAATGAAATCAAAGAGTTGTTGGAATCGATTGAGTTTAAGATTGAGAAAGACGACCAGAAATATAATCAGGATAAACTCGGAGTTATTCCACCTTCCTTCAGGGTAGATATCAAAAGACCGGAAGACCTAATGGAGGAAGTAGCACGCCTTTCCGGCTACAACAATATTCCGGCCACATTCCCGGTTATTCCTGCTGAAGACAGACATCCGGCAAAACAATTAACTTTAAGGGAAAGGATAAAGAGACTGATGATCGGCTCCGGCTTTACTGAAGTAATTAATTACAGTTTTGTCGGCAAGCAGTCCCGTGACCTTATTGAGCTTGCATCTAATGACCCGAGAAGGAGGTTGCTTAATATTTTAAACCCATTGACAGAAGATCAAGCAGTGATGAGGACTTCATTAATACCCGGACTTTTAGGAACAATGCATCGAAACATTTCAAAGCAGGTTAAAAATTTTAAACTATTTGAAGCCGGAAAAATATTTATAAGTAGAGGTCAGGACAACCTTCCTGAAGAAATAGAAATGCTGGCAGGCCTTTGGACAGGGTCGAGATTTGATATCTCATGGCATTTTCAAGAAACTGATTGTGACTTTTATGACATCAAAGGTGCAGTTGAAAGGCTTTTATATGGTTTAAATATCAACAATCCCGAATTTATCGTGATGCCTGTTGATTCATGCAATTATACGAAGCCTGGTTATACAGCTCAGATTGTTTCTGAAAATAATTTATTAGGCCTTGTTGGCGAAGTAAGTCCGCAAGTACTTAATAATTTTGATCTAAAACAAACCGCTTTTATTTTTGAACTAAACCTTCACAACCTTTCGACACTTATACCCGAAACCATACAGTCAAAACCGGTTCCAAAGTTTCCGGCTATTTCAAGAGATATTACCATGATTATCAATAAGGGTATTGAATCGAGAAAAATGCTGGAAACCGCTGAAAATTTTGACGAGGAACTTGTGGAAAACATACAGTTGTTTGACGTTTTTGAAGGTGGTCACAACCCGGCAGGTAAAAAAAGTATTTCATTTAGAATAACCTATAGGTCATCTAAAGAGACCTTAGAAGACGATTTGGTAAATCATATCCATAAAAGTATTTCAGAGAGGCTTGTAAAAAAGTTTAATGCAGACTTGCCGTAAATATTCGGCCAGGCACAAAGTTACCTTGGAATATACCTGAGATATGAACAACAATAAATCCTATCATAATGAATTACCAGATAAATTATACTTCAAGATTGGAGAAGTCGGTTCACTTGCGGGGCTTCCTACATATGTTCTAAGGTTTTGGGAAACCGAATTCAGAAAGATAAAACCGAAACGGTCTACTTCGGGCCAGAGACTATATAAAAAAAGGGATGTTGAGCTGATCTTACAAATCAAACATCTCCTTTATGATAAAAAATTTACAATCCAGGGTGCTAAACAATACTTGAAACTCAAACATGTGGATAAGAAGGTCAAACTTTCAACCATTTCAATAAAAGAGATACGTAAAGAGCTGAAAAGTATCCGAGATCTCTTGGCCCTGTGAAAACAACTAGGCGTAAAAAACAACCAAATTTAAAAGGAGGTAATGCTTATGAAATCTTTTGTTTGTATTTTTATTGTACTGGTTATGAGCATATGCATTTTCACTACATCAATCAAGGCTGAAGCTGCCGGTTCTTTGGAAGTTACTGATGCTGCCATTTGTGAAGATTTGGTTGATCGGGCACCTGTTGGTGCTAATACTAGCTTTAGTGCAACGGTAGGCAAGCTATATTGCTTTACTAAGATTGTAGGTGCTCAAACACCTACCACTGTCACTCATGTCTGGTATTTTGGTGAAACGGAAAAAGCGCGGATTGAATTAAAGGTTGGCGCTGCGAGCTGGCGGACTAAGAGTTCAAAAATAATTCGGGCTCATGAGACTGGATCATGGCATGTAGATGTGCTTGATGCGGATGGAAATGTACTGCGAACTCTTCAGTTCTATGTGGAACAGTAAACCGATAAAAAACACTTGTTCATTTTTTAAATTTTCAGTAATATTCCGTGCCTTTTAGTGGCGAACTCTTACTCAATTTCCAACTTGACACACAACACGATTTTTGTTATCGAAAAACATTACCTTTCAATCTAGATTAATTCGTAGAAAGAATGAAGATCATATAATAGCTCTAGGATTAACATGAAATATGAAGATCTCCTCAGTTTTCTCCAGCATGTTGGCACGGATCCCTCTCGTCTAATTTTTGAAGACGAGCTTACCGGCATCCATAATCGACGTTTTCTTAAAAGCTATTTACAGCACAAGGTTCCATGGGATTCCCTGGAAAGCCGGCCGGTGTCGTTGCTTATGATGGATCTGGACTATTTCAAAAAGATCAACGATACCCACGGTCATGACGCCGGCGATGAAGCGTTAATCTGGATGGCGAAGTTGTTCAAAGAAGCGTCGGGAGACCAGGGCATGCCCATCCGCTATGCGGGTGATGAGTTCATGATCCTCATCATGGGTGCCGATAAAAAGGCAGCGCTGCAAGTTGGCGAGCAGCTTATCCAAAGGACCCATGAAGAATCTTTACACTTAGAAGAAAAAGATATCGACCTCAATATCACCCTTAGCATAGGGGTCGCCTCAGCCCCTGATGATGCTAAGGGTCCAAAGGATCTCATCAAGAAGGCAGATATAGCTCTCTATTCTGCTAAAAAATCCGGACGCGATCAAGTTGCGGATGCCGGCCAAATTGCTCCACAGCAAGTAATTCCCAAGGAGGCTGCCCAGAAATTAGATAAAGTTACACTTGCCGGTCGCAAGGCTCTATTTGCCGAGGTAGTTAAGGCATTAAAAAAATTCAGTAAACGTCAGAGCCAGTTTCTTATCATCGAAGGAGCCGATGGCATGGGCAAGAGTGAGTTCTTAAGAGGGATCCGGCAGAATCTGGCTAAAAGCAAGATATGGAAGATTGGGTTAGATGGTGCTCCCCAAGAGGTATTTCGTCCTTACTATATGACCACCAATATTCTGATTGAGATACTAAATCAACTACCCGACAAAGGTAAAGGAATTATAGAGGATCTGACCCCTAGAGAGGATAACTATCTTTCATATATCTTGCCTCAACTAGGGGAACCTGAAGACCTCTCTCACCAAGATGAGGAAACTCTCCGCGAGCAAATCTTTACCACTCTTATCCATTTCATCCTCAAGCTCATCGACTCCCAGCCCCTTATTCTCCTTATTGATGACCTACATTACAGCGACGATGCTACTCTTCTATTACTCAGGCGGTTGATGCTGCGCCGGGACATTACTTTGTTTATCTGTGGGACCGCTGCAAATATCCATCCTGACAAAGTCGAGGGAAGGAAAACCCCCCTGGAACAATTCATCAGTACCTATCAAAAAGAACTGAATATAAACAGATTGAAACTCAGCCCTCTGACCACAGTGGACATAACTCATCATTTTCAGCGAATCTTTCCAAAGATAAGTTTACCGGAAAATTTTGAGAAGGATCTGATGCAAATTACCCAGGGCAATCCTCTCTTTATCAGCGAGATTCAACGAAAACTGGTTCAGGATGAAAAAGTCACTTTAGCTGGTCAACAATGGGTTATCAAACCTTTAGAGGAGGGCTATCTGCCTAAATCCTTAGAAGAAATTGTTAGTCAGAAAATCACCTCCCTCGATGAAGAGAGCAGACAGTTACTCGAGCATGCCTCTGCATTTGGTGAAAAGGTTTCACTCAGTATGCTTACCGGCAGTTCAGAAGGTAAAGAGATTCAGGTACAGGAATTTATCGATTATGCCGTATCGGAGGGCCTAATCAGTTCAGATTTTCAGATGAATGATGATACAATTCGCTTTCTCAGTAACCGCGTTTTAGACATTACATACGGTGCAATCGAGGATGATCGAAAAAAGGAATTACACGAGCAGATCGGCACTTACCACGAGACACTCCATGAACAACGCCTTTTGCCTTCGGCTGCGGCTCTTGCGTACCATTTTCAGCTTTCGGCCAACCAGGAAAAGGCCCGACTTTACCAAGAATCGTTACAGACCCATAGCAATAAAATCTTTAATACAGAAGAGGCAATAAGTTATACCGGGGAAAAGCTGCCAGACGACGTTTCGGAAGATATACCCTTAGATCCTGCCGGTTTGGCCCATATTCCCGTGGTTATTCGTACACTACTCACAACAGTGCGTAATATTAAGCTTTACCCCCCGGGAAGTAAGGCTACCGTAAAGGCTACACAACAGCTCAAAGAAACCATAGACAAGGTACTGGCTGACAACGAACGCTTCAATATTATGATAGTGGAGAATGCTATAGTTGCGAACGGCGAACAACTCGATATAACTAAATTTAAATCCGTTGGTGATGCCTTTATGAAGTTTCTGGGTCGGCTGGAGCTGTCCGGCATTGCATTTTCTCGTGGTATAGGCGAGAACGAATTGATGGTGATGCTTGAGTCCCTGAGTATGGTCA